>CAYRLT010000663.1:0-6845 GCA_964425095.1 uncultured Luteolibacter sp. | reverse complement strand
CTGAGGTGGTCAGTAGCGGCTTCTCCCCGTGACAATTGCTTTGCGTATCTGGCCATGCGGGAAGCTTCCCTCCCTGCGGCCAACTGGTAAATCAAAAAATCTCTTAAGTGGCCAGTATTGTCCGGACCGCCCGGAGTGTCCCTGCCTTTCACCGGCTTTCTCATTCGCTGGACCGCCCGGAGGTCGGATCCCTGCCTTCGGCGTTTTCAGACAGCCACACCGCGCCCGGCGATGGCTGAGGCGGCGAGGTGGGCGGTGGTCCAGGCGGCTTGGAAATTAAAGCCGCCAGTGATGCCATCGATATCAATGCACTCGCCTGTGAAATAAAGGCCGGGCACCTTGCGGCTTTCCATCGTTTTGAAGTTGATGGTTTGTCTGCTGATCCCGCCGCAAGTGACAAACTCATCCTTGTTGGTCGTCTTGCCATTGGCTTCAAAACGAGCGGACTTTAAACCATCTAACAATGAGCGTGTCGCTGGTTTTGATAGTTGGCCCCAGGTCATTGGATCTTCGATCCCGCAGCAGGAAACGATGCGCTCCCAAAGCCGCCGGGGGATGGGCGGGATCGGGGTATTGCGCACGAGTTTAGCACCTTGGTTTTGGCGGATATCCGCAAAGCGCGCTTTCAGCGATTCCATGTCCATTTCCGGCAGCCAGTCGATGACGAACGGGAAATGATGCTTGGTTTCCGCCATCGCCCGCGCCTCCCATGCGGAGAGCCGCAGGACGGCCGGACCACTGAAACCGCGGTGTGTAATGAGCAGCGGGCCTTGCCGTGCGGCTTGCGATCCCTCCCGGCGGATGGCGACCTGCGGATGCGAGAGTCCCGCCAATCCGGCGATGCGCGGGTCTGTCACGTTGAAGGCAAAAAGCGAGGGCACCAGCGGCTCGATGGTTTGTTCGAGGCGCTTCAACTGATTCAACAATGGGCTGTCTTTGAGCGATCCGGTGGCGATACAAACTGCGCGAGCAATGATCGGTTCTGCGTGGTGATCGAATGTCAGTTCGAGGCCTCCGTCATTTTCCAGCCGCTTGATGCCGATGAGCGCATGATTTACTAACAATGGAATCTTGTGTTGTCGTGCACGTTCGAGAAAACAATCGATGATCGTCGCGGAGGAATCGGTCACGGGAAACATCCGTCCATCCGGCTCCGCCTTGAGAGTGACGCCGTAACGCGCAAACCAATCGATGGTGTCTTGCGGTTGCCAATGATAGAACGCCGCATGCAATTCGCGGGCACCTCTCGGGTAATGTTTCGATAACTCCGCAGGATCGAAGCACGCATGCGTCACATTGCAGCGACCGCCGCCGGAAATCCTGACTTTTTGGAGGAAATGCGAACCCTTCTCAAAAATGGCGACGCGCTTACCGACTGCCATTTCCGCATAACGCAAGGCGGTGAAAAACCCAGACGCGCCACCGCCGATGACCGCAAGATCGAGAGTATGGGGCAGGTCGTTCATCAACATGCCGTGGGTATCTCCGCGCCTCCCAGTGAGAAAGCACAAAATTCCGAGAGAAAGTAAGATGTTTTCCCATTCCACATGGGCGCTTGCCACCTCACGTGGCGTAAGCTGAAATCAAACACCGATACTCATTATGCCAGACTACCAATCCGATTATGTTTTCGCCCTCTGCAATCCGGGGTCTGAAAAGGCGCTCAAGCTGGAAGCGGAGATGATGGCTTTGGGCTGGCGGTCCAGCTACCAGCGACGGGGATTTGTGACGTTTAAAGCGGATGCCGCGTTTTCCTTGCACTCGTTGGACGTGGAAATCGCGTGCGCACGGCGGCTCTGTCTTTCGCTCGGGAAAACATCGACACGGGAGGAGGCGGAGCGGTTGGTGGCTGGGCACAAAATTCATCACGCCCGGTATTTCGAACGCAAATTGCAAGGCGTGGCGGGCGATGGCCAGCCGGAGGTCGGAGAAATCATCGGCACGGTTGTCGAGTTGGGGCCTACGGAATTTTGGGCCGGTCTGCACCGGCATGCGCCATTTTTGAGTCCCGATCCAGCGGGAGATTCCGGGATCGTGATGACGGCGGATTCACCGTCGCGGGCGTGGTTGAAACTCGAGGAGGCCGTGAAGTTTTTTGATCTGGAATTCACCCGAAAAGACATCGTCGTGGAGCTCGGCTGCGCGCCCGGCGGGGTGGTGCTGGCGCTTCTACAACGCGGGGTCTCGGTCATCGGCGTGGACCCGGCGAAAATGGCGGAGGTCATACTAACATCCGCCATCCAAAACCGTCAGGATGCTCCATCCGATCGACCATGGTTCTATCATTGCCGCAAGCCAGCGGCACTCGCCAGCAAGCGCGATCTCGGCCAGGGCGTGACTTGGTTCATGTCCGATATGAATCAATCACCGGAGGTGGTACTCAAGGAGTGCGCGCGTTTCAAGGCGATGGCCCAGTCGATCCGTGGGGTTTTGATCACCTTGAAACTAACGGAGATTGAACAGGTCGCAGACAAGCAATCATGGTTTACCGCGCTGCGTGGCATGGGTTTTAAAATCATCCGCCTGCAACAACTCAGCGTGCACCACAAGGAATTCGCGCTGCTGGCGATGAAGTGATGCGATTGGATTCAGTGTTCCGAAAGCTTCCCTTGGAGTTTCATTTCTTCGATGAATGCCAGCACGTGCGGCGGCGGTGTATCGCGGGCCAGAACTCCGGCGGAAATGACGATGGGGGCCGGTTGCGGATGAATTGGTCGTGTTAGGACGCGCTTGTCATCATCTCTCACCAGCCGGGAGGTCTCGGCAATGATGGCGCATCCCAAATTTGCTTCCACCGCGGCGGCGAGACTGGAAATCCCATCGAATTCGCCAGCGATTTTCGCCTGAATTTTATATTCCTTAAAATACGCCGTCACACGGTCCCAGTAATCCGGATATTGCTCGCGATCATACAACAGCAACCGCTCGCCATTCAGATCGGCCGGGGTGATGGTTTCCATCGCAGCCAAGCGGTGAAGCGGGCTGACGGCCAGCCGCCAACCGCATTCTTTGAGCGCGGTCCATCGAAAGGCATCCGTCGTCGCACAGGAAACCGTGACCATCAGATCAAGCTTACCGGCAAGCATCGAGTTTTGCATTTCGAGCGATGATGTATCATGCAGACTGAACCGGACGCGGGGGTGAAGTTGGGTGAAATGCGAAATGGCCAAGGGCAGGAAATCCGAAGCCAGCGAGGGTGAGTAGCCGATGCGGAGTGGCAGTCCGCTGGCGGCGGCGCGCACCCGTTGGATCATGGCATCGCAATATTCCAGAAGCTTCCGGGCGTCCACAAGCAAGGTTTCGGCCGCTGGCGTGAGGGCGAATGAGCGGGCACCGCGATCTAACAATTCAACTCCGAGATCTTCCTCCAAAGCTTTGATCTGCCGACTCAGCGCGGGCTGTGTGAGGCGGAGTCGGCGCGCGGCGGCGCTGATTCCGCCATCCTCCACGATGGCAACGAAGTGTTTGAGGTGTTTTAATTCCACGTGGCGAACCTGCGATTTTTTCACCTAAAGCGCCAGCGGGAATGCGAAGACTTGAATTCCTGGTGAGGTGAGCCATGTCCGCGAAGCATGGCGTGCATGCAGTTTTGGCATTAGCCGTATGTTTCGTGGGAGAATAGCTTGCGGCATGACAAATCAACTCACGCCAAACATTCGTCGGGCCAATGAACGCGGACACGCAAGCCTCGGTTGGCTGGAAAGCCGCCATACATTTTCCTTCGGGGATTATTATGATCATGCGCACATGGGTTTTCGCTCGCTGCGTGTGATCAATGATGACCGGGTGGCTCCGGGCGGAGGTTTCCCAACACATCCGCACCGGGACATGGAAATTTTTTCCTATGTATTAGAAGGCCGCCTCGCTCATCAGGATTCGATGGGCAACCGGCGCGAACTCAAGCCCGGCGAAATCCAATTGATGCGGGCTGGCAGCGGCGTGAGCCATTCCGAGTTCAATCCGAGCAATACCGAGTGGGCTCGTTTCTTACAAATCTGGATCACACCCTCCGAGCGCGGTCTGACACCCGCCTACACCGAGTGGACCCCGCCTGCGGAAACTAGCGCATCGGCCAAGCAGTTGGTAATTTCATCCGATGGCCGCGAGGGCTCCGCCCGGATCGCGCAGGATGCGGAGATCTATCTGATCCACGCCGCCAGCGGCGAAACCATTCAACATTCTCTCGTCGCAGGGCGAGGCATCTGGCTCCATGTCATTCGTGGTGAAGCCAAGCTCGGCGAGGTCACACTCTATCCCGGGGATGCGGCCTCGCTTGAGGAACCTGTGATGCTGAAAATTCAAGCCGGGGCCGATGGCCTCGAGGCGCTCTTGTTCGATCTCCGCTAAACCTGAAAAATCTCAGTATAACCTAAATCATCATGACAACTCCAAGAATCCTAGCATTCGGCGGCAGCCTTCGCTCCGCATCGTTCAATCAGAAAATCGCCGCTCTGGCAGCCGAGGGTGCTCGGGAAGCTGGGGCGGAGGTGACGGTGATCGCATTGCGGGATTATCCGTTGCCGCTTTTTGACCAGGATCTCGAATCCGAATTTGGGATGCCTGAAAACGCTAGAAAACTCAAAGGGTTATTCCTTGCGCACAACGGACTGATCATTGCCTCACCGGAACACAACAGCACCATCAGCGCCGCATTGAAGAACGCGATCGACTGGGTTTCCCGTGCAACGTCGGAAAATGAACCGCCACTTGCCGCGCTAGCTGGCAAGACTGCTGCCATTCTCGCCGCATCGCCAGGCGGATACGGGGGATCGCGCGGACTCGCCCAACTCCGGCCGTTTCTTCAAAACATCAACATCACCGTGATCGAGCCTCAAGTCACCATTCCGAAAGTGCATGAAATCATCGGTGCAGATGGGTCGTTTACGGATGAAGATGTTGCCAACTCCGTGAGATTGTTAGGTTCCGAGTTGGTGGCGGCGATGGCGTGAGACCATCATTTGATAGAGCTGCGGACCCTGAACATAGGGAAGGGGCGAAACATGCTCGCCCAGTCCATGGGGCGACAATGGAAAGTTCTTCACACATCTCATTGTCTTCTCATGGGCATCGGCGGTCACACACGCGCCGCTACGTTTTTGTGAATGCACCGCTTAAAGCGTCACTCTATGCGTGTCGTAGCGCATGAACCGCGCGAAGCTTCTCCATCGGCTTCTCATAGACTTGCCGACGGGGACTTCGACGCATCCGGGGTCATAGAGATGCGGGTTCCAGAGTGTAGTCTTCCTTGCCGTCCTTCATGAGCCAGCCTTGGGCGGTGAGTTGGGCGCGGAGGGTGTCGGATTCGGCCCAATTTTTTACGAGGCGGGCTTGCCAGCGGGTTTCTGCTAGAACGCGGATTTCTTCCGGGATTTCGACTTCGGTTTCCTCGGGCAATGTCAGGCCGAGGGCGCGGAGGATGCGGTTGAATCCGGCGAGTGCGGCAGCGGCGTCTTTTCCGGTTAGGCTGGCGGCCGTGCGCAGGCCGGTGAAGAGTCCGCCGAGTGCGGCGGGTGTGTTGAGGTCGTTGTTGAGGCTGTCCCATGCTGCTTGGAACGGGCCGAAGCCGACAGAATCCAGAGAGGTATCAGTGCCCATGTTGGACGCCAGTTGGCGGGCGCCTTTGGCGAGTTTCGCGATCGCCTCGCGGGCGGCGGAGAGGGATTCGAGGGTGAAGTTGAGTTGCTTGCGGTAGTGACCACCGATCAACACGTAGCGGACTTCCATCGGGGTGAACCCTCGGGCTTCGAGGTCGGCGAGTGTGTAAAGATTGCCGAGTGATTTCGACATTTTCCCGCCATCGACTAACAAGTGAGTGATGTGAAACCAATGTTCGGCGAAGTGGCCGCCGCAGGCGCAGGCGCTTTGGGCGATTTCATTTTCGTGGTGCGGGAAAACGAGGTCCACGCCGCCGGAGTGGAGATCGAAGGTATCGCCGAGGTATTCCTGGATCATCGCCGAGCATTCGAGGTGCCAACCGGGTCGGCCATCGCCCCACGGGGAAGGCCAGAAATTTTCGCCATCTTCCGGGCGGCGGGATTTCCAAAGCACGAAATCCGAGACGCTGTCCTTTTCGTATTCGTCAGCATTGGCGCGAGCGTTTTGGGTTTTACCGAGATCGAGTTCGCGTTCGTCGAGGTGGGAGAGTTTGCCGTAGCCGGGGAACGAGGAGATTTTGAAATAGACCGAGCCATCATCGGACGCGTAGGCGTGGCCTTTGGCGATGAGCGCCTCGATCATGGCGATTTGTTGCGGGATGTGTTCGACGGCGCTGGGCTCGATGTGCGGCGCGAGCAGGCCGAGTTTTTCGCAATCGGTGTGGAATTTTGCGGTCCAAGCGGCGGTGAAGTCGGTGAGCGATTGGCCGGCTTTTTGGGAATCGCGGATCGTTTTATCGTCCACGTCGGTGATGTTGCGGACGTGGAGGGTGCGGGTGCCGCCGGTTTCGAGCGTGCGGCGCAGGACGTCCTGAAGCACGAAGGTGCGGAAGTTTCCGATGTGCGCCGGACCATAGACCGTGGGTCCGCAGCAATAGAAACGGAAAGTCTGGCCATCGATGGGGCGCAGTTCGCGTTCGGTCCGGGTCAACGTATCAAATAGACGCATGCCCGGGGGTTTAGGGAGAAGAGGCCGATGAGCCAAGAGCGAAGAGTGGGTGGCGGCGAGAAAACTTTTTGTGTCCGGGGGCTCTGATCTTTGGACATCAATCGGCCATGGCAGATTCAAGGAGGGGCGATGCATGATCGCCCTGACCATGAAATGCCAATGGAACGCACTTCTCTCACCTCATTGGCTCCCCATGGACATCGGCGGACACGTTCCGCCGCTCCGGAGGGGCGATGCATGAT
>CAYRLT010000662.1:0-7970 GCA_964425095.1 uncultured Luteolibacter sp. | reverse complement strand
GATTCGCTTTAATTCCATATGACAAACCATAACCAACCCCGCATGCGCTGTAAAGAACTCCACCGTGGGGAGCGGCAAATTGCCCGGATTTCTCCCATCCGCTTCATGGCATCTTAGGGTATGTATTTTTCGTGGCCTTTCCCCAATACCGCATCCCGATCCAACGACTCAAGGAAGAGTGGGCGTTTCGTTTGCGCATGGAACGACTCCGCCGCAAACGCCCACCTAGGACGCCTTCCAAGATCACCGACAACAGCGAACCGTGGATTAAAAACCCTTCATCCGTTGCCGAATTCCGGGAAATCGCCTGTAAAGTCAACGAAACCGTCGCAAAATGGAGACCACCGCAGGACAATTCATCGAAGAGTTAGCGAGGCGACATCGAGTTCTGGTCATTGGCGGACTTGCGGTCATTGCGCACGGTTTCAACCGGCCCACCAAGGACGCCGATGTCTGGCTGGAACCCTTGGATTCTTCATCCGTGTGGGCGGATGCGTTGGAACAAGTTTGCTCTCAATTTACAGGAATGACCATTCACACCCTTCCCGGTTGGCGGCTGGTCGCTGGCCCTGAGATCGCCGCCGCTGCTGAGGAGGTCGGGATGGTTCGTGTTCTAGCTTCGCCGTATTGCCCTGATGCTGGACAAACCCGGCTCGGTCTGGCATCCATCCGCCCCCATGTCTGAGTTAGCGAAAGCCTATGAACCCCAAGCGGTCGAAGAAAAGTGGTATGCCGCTTGGATCGACGGAAAATGTTTCGAAGCCGATCCTTCGTCCGCGAAGGAGGGGTATTCGATCGTAATTCCACCGCCAAACGTCACCGGGATTCTTCACCTCGGCCACGTCCTGAACAACGCGTTGCAGGATATTCTTGCCCGTCGGGCGCGCCAGGAAGGCAAGGAAGTGCTTTGGCTGCCTGGGACCGACCACGCGGGAATCGCGACTCAGGCGAAGGTTGAGCGCGAACTGCGCGAAAACGAGGGCAAGACCCGCCGCGATCTCGGCCGGGATGAATTTCTCAAGCGGGTTTGGGATTTCAAGGACAAGCACGGAGACATCATCATCAAGCAACTCAAGCGCCTCGGTTGTTCTTGTGATTGGTCCCGCGAGCGTTTCACGATGGATGAGTCTTACACCAAGTGGGTGAGCCATGTGTTCGTCGAACTGTTCAAGCAAGGCCTGATTTACCGTGGCAAACGCATCGTCAACTGGTGCCCGGTTTCTCTAACTGCATTGTCTGACGAGGAAGTCATCATGACGCCGCAGCGCTCGAAGTTGTATTTCATGAAATACGAACTCGCCGATGCTCCTGGCGAGTTTTTGGAAATCTCCACCACACGGCCCGAGACCTTGATGGGCGACGTGGCGGTGGCGGTGAACCCGAAGGACCCGCGTTTCACCCAATACATCGGTCGTAAGGTGAATCGGCCGTTTCCACATGCCGAGATTCCGGTCATCGCGGATGATCATGTGGACATCGAGTTCGGCACTGGCGCGCTCAAAATCACGCCGGCACACGACAAGGCGGACTTCGAGATCGGCATGCGCCATGGGCTTGAAATCATTGATACTCTCACGCCCGACGCACACATCAACTGCCCGGATTGCCCGGATCTTCATGGGCTGGATCGCTTCGTCGCGCGCAAGAAAGCTGCGGCGAAACTTGAAGAGATGGGCTTGCTGATCAAGGTGGAGGAATACGAAAACAACGTCGGATTTTCCGAGCGCGCGCATGTGCCGATCGAGCCACGCATTTCGATGCAGTGGTTCCTCAAATACCCGTGCGTGCAAGAGGCGGCGGATGCCGTGGCGAATGGCGACATCAAGTTCCGTCCGGAGCGCTGGGCGAAAACCTACGCCCACTGGATGGAAAACCTGCAGGACTGGTGCATCAGCCGCCAACTCTGGTGGGGCCATCAGATTCCCGTTTGGTATCACAAGGAGAAACTCGACGCGCTGAAAACCGCGGAGTCGTTAGAAATGGCGGATTTTGAGAAAGGCGATATTCACGTCGGCCTTGAAGCGCCCGCCGATGGTGAAAACTGGGTGCGCGACGAGGATGTGATGGACACTTGGTTTTCCTCATGGCTGTGGCCCTTCGCCACCATGAGCGATCTTGGCGAGAACAGCGCGACGCTGAAGAAATTCTATCCGACAAACGACCTAGTCACTGGTCCGGACATCATCTTTTTTTGGGTGGCGCGCATGATCATGGCGGGTTTCCGGTTCACCGGTGAGCTGCCATTCAAAAACGTGTTCTTCACGTCCATCATCCGCGATCTGCAAGGCCGCAAGATGAGTAAGTCGCTTGGTAACTCGCCGGATCCCATCGACTTGATGGAGAAATACGGTGCGGATGGCTTGCGCTTCGGCTTGCTGCGCATCGCGCCGGTCGGCAGTGATTTGCGCTTCGATGAAGTCTCGGTCGAGGAAGGGCGGAATTTCGCCAACAAGCTCTACAACGCCTGCCGTTTTCGTCAGATGGCGGGGGATGCCTCAAATTTCCAATCTCAAATTTCAAATGGCGAAGCCATGCCGCCGTATCATGTGGACATCATGGCGAAGTTGGATGCGCTCTCAGCGGGCCTGAAAGAGAGTTATGCCGAATACCGCTTTGGCGAGATCGCACAACGCTTGTATGAGTTTCTCTGGAATGAGTTCTGCGACAAGTTCCTCGAGGCCGTGAAGCTCGATCTCCGCGAGAGCGCCACGGCGGAGGCGCGTGCGCTCACGCTTGCCACGTTTGATGCGGTCATGAGCCGTTATCTCCAACTCATGAGCCCTTACATGCCACACATCACCGAAGAGCTTTCGCTGCGGATGGGCTATGTGAAGGAGGGCGAGTTCTTGATGCAACAAGCGCTACCATCCGAGCCGCTCATTGCCTTCGATCCCTCCGCCGCTCAAGCCAGAGCCGCGGCGATTTACGAAACCGCCGGACGCCTTCGTAATTTGAAAGCCGAATACAACCTCGGCTCGCGCAAGGACGTGAAGTTCATCGTCAAGGGTGCCATCGCCTGGCTTCCCGAGGAAACTAAAGTGCTGGCCTTGCTCGCGGGAGCTGCGGAGATCGTTCTCGATTCCGGCTACGAAGCGCCCAAAGGCACGCCCGCCGCGCTCACACCGGTCGGCGAGGTCTATCTGCCGATGGAGGGATTGATTGATGTCGAAGCCGAGCGCATTCGCATTTCCAAGGAGATCGAGAAGATCAAAATCGAAGTGAAAAAGTGCGAAGGTAAGCTGGCCAATGCCAGTTTTGTGGATCGCGCGCCGCCGGATGTCGTCGAGCAGGAGAACGCGCGCCTCGCGGATTGGAAGCTGAAGCTCGTCCAACTCGGCGAGATGCTGGCAGCGTTGGCATAACCTCTTGCCCTGCCGGGCTCGTTCCATAAGATCGCGACTTGATCATACAATCCCGGTGAATCTCAGCAGCATTTGTGAAATCGAAAAAACCACGCTCGATCTTTTTGAAGCTACTGGTTTTTTACTGGTTCCACTGTATGCATTGCGGCACTTCCATTTGCTTTAAAAATTAAAATGAGACGTTTCGTGATAGTTTTCCGGATCTGGCGCTTGGCCTCATGGTTGCTTGCGCTCTCATTCAGCTTGGCTTCATGCGCGAAACTTGGAATGGCCGGAAAGGTTGAGGCGCCCAAGCTTAACAGTGCCTTCGGAGAAACCGGTATTCCACCGCAACTCAGGTCCAAGGGGCCGGATTCCGGAGTGCCGGTGGTCCCCGGAGGAAATGCAGGATCGCCCAAACCAGGGCCCGGGTTCACCCCGGAGGAGGACATCGTTTTTACAAATCCCGACGACCCGGAGGCCAGTCTGCCCGAGCTCTCCACAGTGCTTACCTCCGACAAGCGTCGGGGTCCGTGGGAGGAAAGTGAAACCATTGCCAAGCAGCGCGCGGCACGGGAGGGAAAGCCGCTGCTCATTTGGTTCACCGACACCGCCCGTAGCCCTATGTGCAAAGTGCTCTCTCAGGAGTTGTTTTCCACACCGAAATTCGAGCAATGGGCTGCGGAAAAGCTCGTTCGGCTGCGCATCGATGCGAACGTCCAAATGGATGATGCTGATCTCACGCTGGACGAAAAAGGGAACCGGCTGGCGGCTCTTAAGGACTATGTCGCCCGGATGAAGAAGCAGTATAAAATACTCGGGCAGCCATCATTGATTCTCCTGAATTCCAGCGGCGAGGTGATCGGTAACTATCGCGGATACACGCGCGGTCAGGCCGATTATTACATGGGTCTCTTTAAGCAGGGCGAGGCGGTCTCAACGCATCATCACAAGGAATGGCGGGCCGGCTTGGAGAAGAAGGGCTATCGGGAATGGCGGGATCGCAAGGACCGCAAGGTTTTTGCCAAACTCACCCGCTATTCGGAAGGAACACTCACTCTCATCGAGCCGGATGGCACGCGCTCACGGACGCGAGAAGATAAGCTTTCCGATGACGACCAAGCATGGATCAATGAACAAAAGAAGCTTCGCGGGCTTCGCTAGTGAGCGGTTCATAAATTAAAAGAGCCGCTCCCCGGGATGGGAAGCGGCTTGGATGAGGGATCTTGATGGATCACCCGGAGCGGGATCAGGGAGTTGGCACTTCGGTGAATGAAAAAAGACAGGCTTTTTTCCACTGCATGGACCACCACCGAATATTCCTGCTACGGAGTGGCCAAAGAAACTGACCGCACAGGCATCACAACCTTCCACGCCTAGGATCACCTCCAACGCCAAATCAAATCCAACACCCTCGGTGTGGGTCTTTGACCCTTAAGAATGGGCTCTGTTGTCACCGGATTCGTCACTCTATTTAGTCACAAGGGGTGTTTTGGAGTCAAAACCTGTCACATCGGAAGCATCCGAAACAGCTCCACAACTCGCAGTGGATGAGTTACTTAGACGACTTCTGTCGAGCCTTGGCGTGGGGGGCAAATGGCTCCGGCGCTTGGGATCGAACCAAGGACCTAGTGATTAACAGTCACCCGCTCTGCCGCTGAGCTACGCCGGAATTACGTCGTTTTAGACGCGGGCGGACGATGGGATTCCCGGGCGTTCCGTGGCAAGGGAAAAATCCCGATTGGGCGAAATTCCCGGGAACTTTGGAATGGCGGAACTTGAGGGCGGTCATCCGCCGGCGGCGAGGGCGACGATTTCGACTCGTGCGCCGGGTTCGACTTGGGTGTGTGGGTAGTGGCGAGGGAAAACAGCCTGTTCGTTCAACTCGACGACGACCGGTTTGCCGGCGAGGCCGGTGGTTTCGAGCAATTGGGTGATCGAAACCGCGCTCTTCAGCGGATGCGGGGTACCGTTCAGGGTGATGAGGGTGTGGGAAATCATCGCCATTGCAGGAGTTGTTCGGGAAACGGGCAGTCCTGGCAATCGGAGAAATCCTCGAGGCAGAAGTCCTGATACACTTGGAGCAGCGCTTGGTGGTGACAAACCCGGCGGGTCCATGGCAAGGCGGATTTGCTGGAACCGAAAAGCCGCAGTGAGCAGCGCTTTACTTTATCGTTAGGCGTGGAGTTCCGGAGTTTTTGGTAGGAATGAAACGTCATGCCGTTCTCGCGCATGGCAAGTGGCGCGAGGTGATTGGCGACGAGTTCCAGCGCGTGGGTGCGGCCAAAAAGCGAGACGCGGCCGGGGGTGGCGGCGGAGGTGAGGGTGTGGCGGAATGACCAGAATGGGTGGCCAAGCGCTTGCAGGAAATCGATGACGGGTTTGACGGCAAATGGCCGGGCGAGGGCGAGTCGGCGGTATTGCGGCCAGGCATTGACCAGCGCCGTGAGCGCGCCAACCCGCCGGTGCGGGTGGTTGGCAGGGCGTTGGCCGTGGGTTTTCCAGGGGATCGAGCGGTTTCCCGTGACTTCGAAACGGGCGCGGCTTTTCCACCAGGCGTCCCACAAGCCGCGCAGATAGTCGCGGGTGTCGGGAGGTGCCATTTCGTGGAGGTGGGGTGAGAGAAAGCCGGCGGTGCCGAAGAGCACGGCTTCGGCGGCATCGCCCTCGGCCTTGAGCAAGGCCAGCGGCGAGCGCTGGGCAAGCAGACGCATTTGCAGCGAGTTACCGCGATAACCGAGCGTTTCAGCGGTCGATTGAAACAAAGCGGCATCGCGGCCATGGGCGTCGGCGGTTTTCAGCCAGCGGGAGGCTTTGAGATTGGCGCGGTGCAAGGCGGCTTCGTTGAGCAGGCTTTCGATGGAGCCGGGTGAGAGGTGTTTTAATGGATAGATGCAGCGGCCTGGATGGGCGATGGCGACCTCGCGCTGTGGGCGGTTGAGCGCATCCGAGAGTTGCATTTCGGTGATGATTACTTGGGGGATTTCGCGGTGCTCGGTGGTGCGGATAAAATCCCGGCGGCCACTTGCTTGAAACACGACGTGGAGGACGACGTCCCGGAATGCCGGATTGACGGCATGTCCGTGCGCTTCCCAAGAGCTGGCGTCGGGGTCGAGTTCGAGGGGGCCGGTTCGGAGTTCGCCATCGATCTCGACGGCGGTTTGGATGAAATCCGGGCCTGAGCTGCGGTTCCACTCGCCGAATTGCACGATTTTCACGGATTTGCCGCAGGTGGTGCGGAAATCGCGGCCAAACGCTCCGGAAAACCACAGCGCTTGGAGTTCCAATTCCGGCGGCAAGGCGGAGGCGGAGGTCTCCGCGAATAACAGTGGCGGATGCCACACTGATTCTAACAAAAATCCGTAAGTCATGTCAGGAGTTGCGGGCGATCATGATTTTTTGTGAGCCGTTCACTTGGTGGGATTGGCTGGCGGTGGGGGTGGCGGGTCGAGAATTTTCAACCAGCCTTGCAAAGATTCCGCTTCGGGGAGCGAGTGATAACGCGTTTCCGCATCCCTCAGGCCGCGAATGGCGAGGTCCTTGCGGTTGGCGGAGCGGTCGATGGCGATCACATGGAAATCCTGGCGGAGCTTGTCCGCATCTGCGAGATAGAAACTCTTGGCCTTGCGGAAATACAAGATGGCTTCGGCGCTTAAGCCATGGCCTTGCAAATCCAAGCCCACGGCTTCGGCGAGCACTCCACTGCCCGTTCGGTCTGCCGCTATATCGAGTTGTTTACGGCGCTCGTTAGGATTGTCCGACCAGCGCAAGGTGGCGGCCCTCAGGGCGCGGAAATCCTTGTTGCTTTGCACCACCGCTCCGCTGCCATCGAGATGTTTGAAGGGTTGATAGAGAGGATCGCCTAAGACCACGCCTTGCCATGAGGCGGCGGGCATCGCCATCCAGCAAGCCTCCACCCATGAGTTTCCGGCTAACAGGCGTTGGTGGAGGATTCCGAAGTCGTGGGTGAGATGGAGAAAGGGTTCATACACATTGCCGATAGTGACCGCCGCACCTTTTTCCAGCAAGGGTCCCGCCCAGTTTTTCGATGGATTGTGGATTTGTTCGGCGCTGAATGAATGCAAGTGCATGGCGATCGCGCCCTTGCGGAATTTGAACGCGGGATTTAAAAACGGGCCGCTCACATTCCAGTCATACCATCCGTGATAGAAAGCCGCATCGCGCATCGGATAGTAAGTAGGAAGCGTGTCATTGAAGCGATCCACTACGGTCGGGATTCCGGATTTCGTGTTCTCGCTCACTACGTTTTCCAACCATTGGTCGCCCTGCGGAAACTTGTTGGCGATGTCCACGTAGGCCATGCCCCAGAGGCCGGATTTTTCGGTCTCGATGGCATCGCGGATTATTCGCTCGCAAGTGGAATAAGTCGGCGCATCGATGCGTGCGGTGAGGATGAGAAACGGGAACTCGCGACCGGAGATTGATTTTTCGGACTTGTGATATGGATTGGGCAATACGCCTGCTAGAGGGGCTCCCTCGAGGCCGAAGAGCGCCAATTCGGAATCGACCGATGCCTCGTCGTGATCCGCCAGCGGGTTTTGCGGGCGAGGGGGGGGCGCCGTGGCGGTTGGCGGTTTGGGTTTCGGGCCGGGTTGAATGCGCAAGGGG
>CAYRLT010000661.1:0-4999 GCA_964425095.1 uncultured Luteolibacter sp. | reverse complement strand
GGGATTGATTGCAAGCATGCGCAATGTCGCCTTATGGGCGCGTCGCGAACACCCGGAAATGCGATTCCTCGGGAACGAGGGCTACGCCTCACTGAGTTCAGGCTACTGCGACGGAATTGCTGTCGAGAGTTATGAAGTGGGCGGAAAAAGCCCGCTATGCTTCGAAGTGGCAAAAGCGTGGAACCGGCCCGTTTTCAATCTCTGCTACAGCATTTACTATCAGGTTCGGGAATACCCGCTTCCGCATGGCATCAAGTATTCCGACCAAGTCAGCACGAGGGAACATCCCGTTTTCGCCCTCCGTTACCGGCTTGTTTCCAAGAACCCGATACCCGAATCGGCGCTCATCGGTGTCCGCACCGCGAACTGGAGGGAAGGGGAAATCATCACCCTGGTCTCTTTGAAGGATTTGCACTCAGACGGTGAATGGCATCGTTATGAATTGCATCTCAAGGACGTGGACTGGGGCGGGGGGCATCTTTCCAGCCTGGCGCTGGGTGCCTCGAGCGAAGGGGGATATCAGCACGAAAAGGTATCCTCCGGCAATGTGAAGGCGATCTTTGTCAGGCTGCCTGAAATTCAGGAACAGGAACCGCTGGTTTTTGAAATTGAGTCGATGGAGTTTCTGCATGATCCCGGCAGACCTAAGCCTGAAGCGGGAAATATCCTTGCCCGGGAAGGATTCGACCATACCGAACACTGGTATGGCGATATCCCTGAAGTGCATCAAGGTGCGGGCGTCTTTCGTTCCTCATCCTCGAGGTCGCGATGCTTCATGAAGACCGATTTGCGTCCGTGGATTCAGGCTTATGCACGCGGGCTTGCCGCCGGAGGCTTCGTCGGAGTCGATCTCCGCGAACCGCACGTACCCGCTTTGCAACCGCTGATCGACTTTTCCAATCTCTCGCTCCCGCTTGCGCCCGTTTGTGAGATGGACGCGATCATTCCTCGCCGGGAAGATGGCGTCCTGGCATCGGGATGGATCGGCTCGGAACGCTTGAATCTGGCAATTTATAACGAAGGCGACGTATCCGCCGGTGTTCAACTGGACCTGAACATCGAGCGGCTGAGGCGGTTGCATGGTTTCACGGGCGCGAATCCGTCCGTTCTCTCCGCCATTCTCTTTAATGCGGACAATGGGGGACATTCCATTACCCTGCATACCAGCATCGATGCCAAGGGTAATATCCGAATCCCGGAAGTTTTAAAACCGGAGCATTTGCTCCTCATTGATATAGAGAACGCGTATGCCGGTTAAAAAAATAGTTGGTTCGCTAATCGTGTTTCTTGCAGGCGCGTTGTCGGGACACGCCTATTATAATGATTTCCAGTCGTATGCGGAAAATCAGGCGTTGACTTCCGGCAACGACTGGACGGGCAATTCGAATTGGCGGGTGGTGACTCTGGATGGCAACAAGGTTTTGCAACTGGCTCCCGGTTCCGGGGAGCAGGAGGTGGCTTACACGGGTGAACGTTTCACGGGGGTGGGCGCCGGGTATACTATTCAGATGCGGATGCGCTTCGATATTGGCAGCGGCGGGTTGTCGCAATACTCCGGATTTCGAATGGACGCGGCCAGTTCCCAACCTGGCGCATACAATAGCCGTCGGTTTTACTTCGAAACCACCGGGTATCTTGGTACGGGGTGGAGCAGCGTCACGGGGGACGGCATCTCTTTCCGGTCGGGTTGCTGGTATTTTTTGCGTGTGCGTCGATTCGGGGCGGATTCTGTCACCAACAACGGGGGAACCCTGCAAATCTGGGCGAGCGAATTTCCGATTACTGACAAAAACGCGGGGACATTGATCATGAACGTCACGCCGCCTCCCGACACTGATCCACAGAGCGCGGCATTGGGGACCTTCTGGCTGCACGGGGTGGCCTATGGTAGCGACACGGTATATGTCGATGAGTTGGCTCTATCGCACGGCGACACCATAATGGGTGGCCTGCTTTCATATACTGAGGCGCCTTACGATGTCTGCAAGGCGAACTATCTTGCGGCCAACTACATGCAGGCGCTTTGGGATCCGGTTAAGAAATGGCTGCCATACAACGAGGAGACGTATGGGGATGCGGTGACGCGACGCGGGGGTTTCTACTATCTTGAAGGTCAGGGGCGGGCGATCAACGCGTTCTGCCATGAAGCCGACAAGGGGCCGGTCGCGCGACTCGACCTGATTGCAGACATGGCGCAGGGGATTATTAACGCCGCCATACCCGGTTCTCCCGGCAGGCATTTCTACATGGTGGAGGGTCGGGAGGCTCTGGCCTACGCGGCCAATAGCGACCATTTTTCATTGAAGTGGCTGCAGGATGCTTCCCTGGGGCAATACGATGTCTATGTCGAAAAGCGTCCCGATTCCTCGAGTGCCTGGACGCTGGTCGATCCTGCGAGTCTGACCCAGACCACGACGGCGCTGGACGGCGGGACGAGGTACACTTACACTGGAAGCGGCGTAACGGTGACCCTGGATTCTTGGTGCGGGGTCGAGGATTACGCCCCGGTGCTGACCGTGGCCACCGATTCTCCGTGTGACGTCCGGCTTCGCCTGAAAAATAGCGCATCGTGGGCCAACGTGGCCGACTGGACCCACTTCCCGGTGCAGAGCGTCATCACCCCATCGCGCACCATTAACTCCGGCAGTGCGAACGCCATTACCGGGCAGCTCAGCGTCTCCCTTTCGACAGAGGAAAAGAGGTTGCTGCTTCGCAATGATTATAAGACCTACGCGGCCCGTTGTCCGCGCTCAGGCTGGGAAGCTCAGGCGAACTGGCAAATTCTGGACAGCTATTGGCTGGCAGCCTGGGATGCGGCCAAGGCTCCCGGCATGGTTGGTACCACTTCGGATGAAAGACGCATTTTCACCGAGTTGGCCCTGACGTGGACCGATGTTACCTCCGTTGCTCTCCGGGGTGCCGCCTACCGGGAGATTGACCCCAATGATAACTACTTCGTCACAGCTTCTGCCGATACGGTAGCGACAGGTATTGCCCACAATTTTGGGATCAAGCCGTATTCGCCGGTGCGTACCAGCCTTCAGTATGCGCAAACGCTCGGGTTGTGCGCCGCCGCCACGACGTTGGTGAATCATCAGCATACCGCCGCGGCAACAGTCCGCGCCGCAGCGATAACGGCATTTGGAGCGGCCATCGCAAGCGAGGACAAAGGGTACTATGGCGAATACCTGCACAATCTAATCGAGGCGGCCTGGTGGCTGAAGCAAATCGAGCCCACCCGTTATGATTACACGACCTACGTGACCCGCTGGGCAAACCGGCTGGCTGCGCGCTGTCCCAGTCCCTCCGCGGTCCCACCCTGGTCGGATGCAGCGGGACGCAATGTTCGCGGGCAGTATTTCGCAAGTCTGGTGACCGGAATCTCGGCGTATCTGACGGCAGCCAACAACGGACTGGCGGCATTTTCACTCCCTGCGGGCATCGATTTTGAGAAGTATCTGTTGGATACCAGCGGAACAGGGGCTCTAACAGACAGGCCATTCAATGGCTATGACTGCCAGGGAGCCGCGTCCCTGCTCGGTCTCTCGGGGTGGCAGCGGAAACAGGAGGCGGGTGGTCAGTATATCGCAAACCGTCTGGTTGCCGAATCGGCAAGGTTTTATCATTGTGACACCGGATTTGTGCCCGTCTCAAGTTATAACTGCCATGACCTGCTGCCTTATTATGTCGGGATTTCCCTTTCCACCCCGTTCCCAACAAAGCCTCCAACAACAGTAGTCGGCATGAGTCAATACGTTAGATACGATCCCAGCGGCACGGTCAGTCCGACTTCACGGCCAATCGGCTACTATATCCCTCCGCCCGCCCCGGTTTCGCTAGGCGTTCAGACTCTGTCAGCAACCAGCATTTCACTAAACTGGCCGGCCTTGGCATTGGGCGAGACGGGTTACGTCGTCGAACGGAGCCTGGTCGGCGGCAGCAACTACACTCAGGTCGCGACCCTGGATGCCAATACCCTGGGTTACAACGACACCGGTCTTGCGCCCGGGACAACCTATTATTATCAGGTTCGTGCTTGTAATAATGCCGGCAATGGAGCTGCCTCACCTGAGGCAAGTGCCCTCACGCGCACTTTGCGCGAAGACTGGCGCATGATTTACTTCGGCACGCTCGTTAACTCCGGGTCCGCTTCGGATTTGGCTGATCCGGACAACGATGGCGGGGTGAACCTGATGGAATACGCCCTGAATTCAAATCCGGATTCGGCAACTTCCAGGCCTTCAATTATTCCTGCAGTGGACAACAACCGCCTGACGGTGTCCTTTAACCGCATTAGTGATCCAACGATTGTCTATTCCGTGCAGGTGAGCGGCGATCTTTCTCCGAGCGGCTCCTGGCAAACCATCTGGTCGAGCACCGGGGTGCAAAATACCAGCGGTCCGGTTACGGTGACGGACCCCGTGGATGTCACCAGCAATTCCAGGCGGTTTATGCGTTTGAAGATTACTGCCACGGAGTGACGGAGTTGCGGGTGCCCTCAACGGCACTCCCATCCCGGCTGAGCCCGTGGTTACTCCGGGGAGGTTGATGCCCGGCAACTCGACCTGCCCGCCGGCATCCCCGACGCGCTGAGCCCGGCATTCACCACGGATCCGGCGGGGGGGGCTCCCGGCGTTTGTCCTGCATCGCGCAGGCAAGAGGTGGATTTTGAACGCGGATTGCAGCTCCAAATCACATATTTCGCCGTTTTCGGGCAACCGCGGTTGTTGTGGTCGTGGTGGGAATTATGCTGTCTGTGTCGTTTTTACCGCATATTTATGAATTTTCTTTGAGGCGGTCCGTTGGAGGAAAGTTGTCCACAAGGTTTCGGGGCGAGAATGGGCCCGCCGGAAGCTCGTCGGAGCCGCGGGTTCTTGTGGGCGACTTTCCGGAGCTGGTTTACATCTTTGTCAGGCCGCTTGGGCAAGACCGGAGTTGGGCCGGTAGAGTGGAGTGGCACTGGTAGAGGATGTCGCCTTTGATGCCGCATCAGCCTCCG
>CAYRLT010000660.1:0-9644 GCA_964425095.1 uncultured Luteolibacter sp. | reverse complement strand
GAGAGCGACGAGATAGAACGCGGCCCGACCATACCAGAACGGCAGGTTCATGAACCAATGCTTGTTGAGAAGCAGGTGATCGACGTGATGCAGGTGCTCTTTCACATCGCCGCCATGAGCGCCGCGATGAATGTTCATCCATTCGTATAGGTATTGTTGAACCTGCGGGCAGAGCAGCGGGAGACCGAAGAGAAATATCCACGGATAGGTCGAACCAAGGTTTTCAAAGGTCCGGCGAACGGAGGTTCCCCAACCCGAGTTCGAGACGTTGTGAAGCAAGGTCCAGAAACAACCGCCGATCGACAGCGTCAGGAAGAAGTAAAACGCGAACAACCAGGAGTATGCGTAGCTCCCCTTGGTAGTGTTCGAGGCGAAGAAGAGCAGATAGAAACTGAAAACAGTGCCGAGGACCGCAATGGCCATGGCGATGTTTTTCACCTTGGCAACCTTCGAGTTGTCAAGGTGATCGCCATTGATGGCGATGTCTGCGGAAGTGACGTGGTGGTGAGCCATTTCGGTGAATTTCAGAGAGAGTGATTAAGGATTCGCCTTGGCGGCTTGCAAGGTGCGGACATAAGCGACGATGGCCCAACGGTCCCTGACAGGAATGTTGTAAGCATATCCGCTCATCTGACCCATGCCATTGGTGATGGTATTGAAAAGGCGACCATCGGGATAGGTCTCCGGAGAAATCGCATTGAGTTTCGCATTCGGGTTGGCCGCAACGGGCACTCCATATTGAGCGGTGATGCCATTGCCGTCGCCGGACGATCCGTGACAAACCGCACAATAAATACCGAACCGCTCGGCACCGCGGCGGATCAATTCTTCCGCCGTCTCGTTGGTGAGGTTTAGCTCTTCGGGCATGCCGGCACCGAAGTAATCGCCTACATGACCGGTATAATAATACCCGGTTTGGCCGCCGAATTCATATTCAGGAATGCCGCCGATGACTTTTTCGCCTTCCGGATTGAATCCGCGTGGTTGGGTTTGAGTGATGGGAAGGCGGCTGCCATGACCATCGGCAAAAAACGAATCCGGCTTCTGGGCGCGGACTTTGTCCTGCTCGTCCATGTCCGGGAATATCCGGACGGGAGGCTTGGCGAACTTCTGACCGCGCAGGCCGAAGATGCCGACGACGAGCAACGCGATGAGTGCGTAAATAAGGAAAAAGTAGCGCATCTGGGAAAATTTTCGGAATTTCAGTGTTTCAGAATTTCAGTGTTTCAGGATTTCAGCGTTTCAGCATTTACCCTCAGGAGTCTTCTTCTTCGACGAGTTCGATGTTGGCACCGCCGATTTCCGCGAGGAGTTCTTTGGTTTGGTTCGGGCTGAACTTGCTGTCACGGGCCTCAATGGCGATGAAGAATCCGTCATCGGTGGCGCGATGGAACTGGCGACTGGCAAAGAGCGGGTGATTCAGGCGCGGAAGTTGAATCAAGGCCAACAATCCGAACAACACCGTGAAACCTGAGAACAAAATAGTCAGCTCAAACATGATCGGGAAGAACGCCGGAATCGTGAAGATATTCGCGGGCTTCGCTTGGACGATGGTTGGATAGATCACCACCTGCGTTGAGTATGCGAGAGCGAAGGCCGTGGCGGTGCCGGTCATACCACCAAAGAACACGAACCATGGGAGAATGGAGCGCTTCATCCCCATTGCGCCATCAAGGCCGTGGATCGGATAGGGAGAATAGCAGTCCCATTTCTTGAAACCGGCGTCGCGGATTTTCTCCGCAGCCTTGTAAAGGGCGGAGGCGCTCTTGAACTCGGCAAGGTAGCCGTAAACGCGTTTGCGGGTGGTGCTCACTGGGGAAAAGTTATAAGTTATAAGTTAGAAGTTATTTGGAAGAATTTCAGCTTTTACCCTGAACAAGTTCCTTCTGGTAGGCGGCTTCGACCACGGTGCCGTGGTCGGGGTGGTGTTCCTTGTCGTCGAAGTGTGGATCGGCCTCGAGTTTCGTCCATTTCACTTCGGCGATGTTGATGCAGGGAAGGAAACGGAGGAACAGCATGAAGAGAGCGAGGAACATACCGATGGTTCCAACGAAGAGCATTTGGTCCTGACCGGTGGGCGAGAATGTTTTCCAATCACCCGGCAGCCACATGCGGGCGAGCGTGGTGACGATGATGACGAATCGTTCGAACCACATGCCGACGTTGACGCACATCGCCACGATCATCACGACCCAGAGATTTTCGCGGCAGCTCTTGAACCAGAACACCTGCGGGGAAAGCACGTTGAGCGACATCATCGCCGTGTAAGCCCACCAATACGGGCCGGCGATGCGGAACTTGAAGGCGTCCATCTCGTAAATCGCGCCGGAGTAGAAGGCGACGAACAACTCCATCAAGTAAGCATATCCCACGATCGTGCCGGTAAGCAGGATGATCTTGGACATGTTATCGATGTGCTTCATCGTGATCAAATCCTGCAGGCCGTAAACGAAACGGGCGGGAATCATGATCGTAAGCACCATCGCAAAGCCGCCGAAAATCGCGCCGGCTACGAAGTAAGGTGGGAAAATCGTGGTGTGCCAACCGGGGACGACCGAGGTCGCGAAGTCGAAGGACACGACCGAGTGCACCGAGAGCACCAGCGGGGTGGAGAGCGCAGCCAAGAGAAGATATGCCATTTCGTAGTGGCTCCACTGGCGGTTGCCGCCGCGCCAACCAAGCGAGAAGATCCCGTAGAGGACTTTGCGGAGGCCGGGCTTGCAGCGGTCGCGAATGGTCGCGAGGTCGGGCACCATGCCGAGGAACCAGAAAATCAGCGAGATCGTGAAGTAAGTGGAAACCGCGAACACGTCCCACAGCAGCGGCGATTTGAAGTTTTGCCAGATGCCATTCGCATTCGGCACGGGTGCGAGGAACCAGGCGAACCATACACGGCCGACGTGGAAGGCCGGGAAAATGCCGGCGCACATCACCGCGAAGATCGTCATCGCCTCAGCGGCGCGGTTGATCGAAGTCCGCCAGTTTTGCCTTGTTAGGAAAAGAATCGCGGAAATGAGCGTTCCTGCGTGGCCGATACCGATCCAGAACACGAAATTCACGATCGGCCATCCCCACATCACGCGGTTGGTGTTTCCCCAGACACCGACGCCCGTGGAAACGAGGTGAAACAAACCACCGCCGACACCGATCATGGCGATCAGCGCGGAAGGGATGAAGAGCAACCACCAGAGCAGCGGTTGCTTGTTTTCAACGACGCCGCAAATGCGGTCGGTGATCCAGTGATAGGAGCGCCCTTGAAGGATGAGCTTTTCACGCTCGAGCACCGGGAGTTTGACTCCCGTGTGGGTCTCCGGCGCGGTGTGAGTGGTGGATGCCATGGTGAGGTAAATGCTGAAATACTGAAAAGCTGAAATGCTGAGATCAGACCATGTGGATGGTGGCCTTGCCGATGAATGGGGCGTCGGGCATGTCGGGATTCGGGTTCTTGACGCGGGCCAGATAACTGGTTCGCGGACGGGTGCCGATGTAGTTGAGCAGGTCGTAATTGCGCTCGATGTGCTTACTGCGACCGAGGGCGGACTTCTCTTCGTCGAGAAGATTGCCGAAGGTGATGGCATCGGCCGGGCAGGCTTCTTGACAGGCGACTTTGACGGAATCGACCGGGATGCGAAGAGTCTTGGTGGTGACTTCCATCTCGGTGGATGGCTTGCCGGCGACGAGAGCTTCCTGCTTTTGGCCGCGCTTTTGGCGGATGACGGCATTCTTGAGGCGCTGGACGCAGTAAGTGCACTTTTCCATCACGCCGCGCATCCGGACGGTGACGTTCGGGTTTTTCTGAAGGTGATCCGGATCGCCGACTGATTTTTCGCCGAGTGGACCTTTGTAGAGGTTGTGGGCGATGAGCGGGTTGCGCTTGTTGTAATCGAAGAAGTTGAAACGGCGGGCCTTGTAGGGGCAGTTATTCGCACAATAGCGGGTGCCGATGCAACGGTTGTATGCCATCGCGTTGAGGCCGTCCTCGGTGTGAACCGTGGCGTTCACCGGGCAAACCGTTTCGCAGGGTGCGGATTCGCAATGGACGCAGGCAACCGGTTGCGGAACCATCGCCGGATTATCGGAATCGAACGTGTTGTCCTTCTGCGTGGCGTAATAACGATCCATGCGAATCCAATGCATTTCGCGGCCTTTCGCGACTTGTTCCTTACCGACGATCGGAATGTTATTTTCCGCTTGGCAGGCGACCATACAAGCGGTGCAACCCATGCATGAGGAAAGGTCGATCGACATGCCCCACTGGTGGAGCGGATCGTTGATGAGCGGTTGAGCCTTGCCGTCCTTGCCGGGATCCCACGTGGCGGAGGTTTCCGGTTTGTAGAGATAAACATTTGGCGGCGCGTGGGCATCGTTGCCTTGTTTGGCGACGTTCGCGAGTTGTTTGTTGAATCCGCCTTTTTCATCGAGCGGTTTGCCGTTCTTGTCCTTGGCCTCGATAGTGGAAACTTCGCGGGCAAGCGCGCGGCCATACATCGCGCTGTGTTCCTGCGTGAGGGCGAGCAGGTAGGTCTTGCCCTTGATGAGTGAAACCGTGGCACCGCTGGCGAAGTATGCGGTGGCGGCGGTGCGGAGTGGATAGGCGTTGAATCCGCGATTCACGCCGACAAGGCCGACGTGGGATTGGTTGGCTGGAGCGCGCTTCAGTTCATCGTCCTTATCGAAGGCTTGGCCGTAGCCGAGCGGGATGACGAGCGTGTTTTCAGCTTGGCCGAAGGAAATGACGACCGGGATTTCAAGGGTCTTGCCGTTGACCGTGACGGTGATCATCCGCTGCTTGCGGTTCTCGCCTTCGCCATCGGGGCCTACCTTGCCATACTTGCCTTCCAACCCGAGCACGCTGCTGACAGGTTCGGTTTCGACGACTTCATCGTAAATCGCGAGTGCCTTGGCGGTTTTCGGCGCGATGAGTGCGGCGTTGTCCCAAGTGATTTTTGAAATTGGATCGGGAGCTTCCTGGAGCCAGGCGTTGTCGATCCATCGGCCATCATAGACCGAGGCATCAGTGGCAAAAATCACTTCAAGCGCATTGGCCGTCGGAGCCATGGCCGGAGCGATCGTGGTTTCACGCGGAGCTGGCGTGGCGGCTGGATAGTTAGAACCTGCGAAGTAACCTTCGCGGAGAAGTTTTTTCCATGGCACATCCCCTTCCCCGCCGAGGGTGGCGAAGGTTTTACGGACGGCCGTGTAGGCGGGCGATGGAGCGCCTTTTTCGCCTTCGCCATTAAGCAACTTGCCGTCATTTGAGAGCAGTGCGAGCAACACCTCGAATTCGGAAACGCAATCCTGATAGAGCGGCAGAATCATCGGCTGCACCACGGTGTAGGCCCCGCGAGCGGTGCGGGCGTCCGACCACGATTCGAGGTAGTGAGCGGCGGGGATATGCCAAGTGGAGGCGTGGGCGGTGGCATCCGTGCGATCGCTGAGATGGATGCTGGTTTTCAACTTCGCAAAGGACTCCGCGAATTTAAGATCGGCGGGAGCGTCGTAGATCGGATTGGACGGCGTGAGCACCACCAAGGTTTCAACGGCAATGGAGTCGATGTCCGCCTTGAGAGTGGCGAGCGAGCCGAGTCCGACGACTTCGGATTGCAGGACGAGTAGCGGTTTGCCTTCGCCGATGTTGCCGAGCGCCTGATTGATGGCGAGGGCGAGTTGTTGAACAGCGGCCGATTGGCGGGAACCCGCGAGCACCACGGATTTGCCGGCATTTGCCTTGAGATCGACAGCCATCGCCTTGATCCACTCGAGGTGCTTGGCGTCGGTGATTGCAGAGGATCCAGCCACGGCCACGCCGAGTTCGCGGGCCAGTTGTGCGGCGACTGCGGCCACTTGGCTTGGCGAGATGCGCAGGCGGTGATCCGCCATGCCGCCGGTGAGCGAAAACGCCGCTTCCACGGTGTAGAGGCGATTCATTTTCGAAGCATCCGGCTTGGCCTCGTAGGCTTTGCCTTCGGGCTTGCGGCGGTCGAAAAATGGAGTGACCGGGCCTTGTGGATCGGTTCCAGCGAAATCGCAATCGAGCGATAGAATCCGGTCTGCCTTGGAGAAATCCGCGACCAATTTCACGCCATCGCCGATGGCCGATTCAGCGGTGAGCGCTTCGTATTGATAGAATTTCGCGGCGGAAAACTTTGTGGCGAGTTCCTTGATCAGGCGAGTGCGGGTCGGGCTGTCATCCGCGCCGAAGAGGAAACCGATTTTCGCTGCCTTATCGGCGGCGAGTGCGGCGATGGCGGTGTTGAGGTCCGCGCGTTTGGCGTGCTTGGCCGCGTTGAGGATTTTTCGCGAGCGCGAGGGTGAGTAAAGATCGAGCACCGAGGCTTGGGCGAAAGCGTCTGTGCCGCTGGCATCCGGGTGGAGGTGGTTGGGAGCCAGTTTGGTCGGGCGACCTTCAAAAGTGGTAACGACCAATGGCGTAGCACCCGTGGAACGCGGCATCGCAGATGCATAATAGGTCGCTTTACCAGGGATGACCCACTCCGGGGCCTTGGTGTAAGGAACGATGTAGCTTTCCGGGCGGCGGCAGGCGACCATGCCGAATCCGGCCAGCGCGGTGGAAGCCCCCATCAGCTTCATGAACGAGCGACGGGACGTTTCCAAATCGCCCTCGTCGGCCATTTCGGCGGCTCCTTGTGGAAACTCACGATCAAGCCACTCGCGGAACGCGGGGGTGTCTTGAAGCTGGCCCGTACTGCGCCAGGCGACGGTGGTTTCGTCGGCGGGAACTTCGGGATGTTGCCAAATGCGCTTGCTCATGTCTGACTGCGGAAATTTAGGAAATGGAAAAAACGGGTGGAGGAATCAGTGGTGACAGGTGGCACAACTCGTCTTGGGATTCACTTTGAACTGCTCCTTAAGCTTGAGGCCGAGCTCCTCGGTGGTTTTCACACCGGGCTGCGGGTTGTTTGAAAGGTAGGTGGCAGCGTCGTAGTCAAAGTTGTAAACTTCCTCTAGCGGGCGGAGGTTGTTCTCAGGTGCACGGTGGCAATCAAGACACCAAGCCATCGAGTGCGGCTGAGCCTGATAAACGACCTCCATTTTGTTCACGTCGCCGTGGCAACTCTGG
Organism: uncultured Luteolibacter sp.; assembly: GCA_964425095.1. Lineage (GTDB taxonomy): Bacteria > Verrucomicrobiota > Verrucomicrobiia > Verrucomicrobiales > Akkermansiaceae > Luteolibacter. Next base: position 2,563 of record CAYRLT010000660.1, on the reverse strand, counting down.
CAGGAAACCCCGCGATTGACGTGCGCGGAGTGGTCGAAATAGACGAAATCAGGCGCCTTGTGGACACGCACCCACTCGATCGGTTTGCCGTCGTAACCCGGGTAGGCGGGGTTCATCGATTTGTGTAAAGGCGCAAGTTTCGGGCTCTCGCGTTGCACGTGCTGGTGGCAATTCCAACAGGTGTTACCAGTCGGCACGTTCGAGTGGCCGGCGACATCGACAAACGAGTGGCAATACCGGCAGTCCAACCCGAGTTGATCGACATGGATTTTGTGAGAAAACGGAATCGGTTGCGATGGCTGGTAACCGACTGTGAGCGTTTTCGGCGTCGCATAGTAACTGAAAGCCAGCGCGACTCCGGCGGCGGCTGTTCCAGCGCAGACGGCGATTTTGAGCGGCAGTAGGTTGGACCAGCGAGGAAAAATGTTTGCCATGGCAAGGGCGATGCGGTGCGGAGAGGATGATAATCCGAGAGTTGAATCACGGGGAGCGATCAGAAAACGGCGAGCGAAGTCCGGCGCGCCGGGAGGATGCAAAGCGCAGCAGTCCTTGCAACGGAAAAAAGAAAATTTGCGGAATTTTGTAAAGACCTCCGCATACGTCGAGTAGATGTCACGGTTTCGACCAATTCAGGCCCTTTTCCTGACGCCATTTCCGATAGTTGGCAAACTGCTCGCGTTTCGGCAATTTCCGCCGCTCAGGTTCCTCCGCGAGGAACATCTCGAAAGCCCCGCCAGCAGAGGTTTCCGCTGACGACGGGGTGGTCTCCGAATCATCCCGTCGCTCCGCAACCCCAGACAGTCGTTTCTCGATCCGGGTGAGCCGATGGTGGATTCCAAAAGCCAGCGCCAACAAAATCACCAGCAACCCCAATGCGACGTAAAGCGGGATCAAGATTGTTTGCGCATCGCTTTCCGCCATGGCGACAGTCTTGTGAGGTCACGCCTACTTGAGAAGCTTGAAATCGCAAAACACCTCGGTTTCAACGATTTCTCACTGCTTCACGATGGCTTTATGGCCTTTCACCCAAATTCCGTAACTCGCGATCACCACGAAGCAAAGTGCCGGCAGGAAAAACGAGGCGCGGGTGCTGGAAAGAACCATGCCACCGAGCTCGAAAGCAGGCAGATCCATGATCGCGCCCTGCATCGGGGTCATCAGACAGCCACCGCCGATCGCAAAAATCAGGCCAGCCGCGCCAAGTTTGGCGTCCCCGCCAAGACCATCAAGCGCGATACCGTAAATCGTTGGGAACATCAGCGACATGCAGGCGGAAATGCCGATCATGCAATACAGCCCGGTCATCCCGTGAATGAATATCGCACCAAGCGTGAGAAGGAACCCGCCCACCGCCAGTGCTCCGAGCAAACCGCCTGGACTGACGTATTTCAGTAGATAAGTGCAAATGAATCGGCTACTAACAAAAATCGTCATCGCGGCGATATTATAGCGCTGTGCGGTCGCTTTATCGATTCCCAGTTCGTTGCCGGCATACTGAATGATAAAGGTCCAAACCATGATTTGGACGCCGACGTAGAACGCCTGGGCCACGACACCCCAGATGTAGCGCGAGTTTTTGAACAAACGCCCGAGCGTGCGACCGACGTGGATATCATGATCTTCCTCGTTGCGACCTTCCGGCAACTTGTAGAGAGCAAAAATCACAAGCACCACAAGCACCACCAAGCCAAGAATAGCGTATGGCCCGATGATCACACCAAGGTCGGCTTTCTGGATGGCGGTGAAAGCATCGGGAGTATTTTTTTGAATCTCAATCCGTTCCGCTTCGGTGGCTGAATTGAGGTTCGCCAGAATCAAGTTGCTGGCGACAAACATACCGGTGATGGAGCCCAGCGGATTAAATGCTTGGGCAAAATTCAAACGGCGAGTGGCGGTGCCCTCCGGTCCCAATGCGAGAATGTAGGGATTGGCGCTGGTTTCCAAAAAGGATAGCCCGCAGGTCATGATGAAATATGAGAGCAGGAAGGCCCAGAATTCCATCATCCAACCCGACGGAATGAAAAGCAAACAGCCGAGGGCATAGAGGAACAACCCCATCAGAAGACCTTTTTTGTAACTGAATTTCTGAATGAACAGAGCAGCCGGGATCGCCATCACGCAGTAGCCGCCGTAGAAAGCGAATTGCACCAGCGAACTCTCAAAATTGCTGATCAGCAGGATATTCTTGAACGCTGCCACCATCGGATTGGTGATATCGTTTGCAAAGCCCCACAGGGCAAACAGGCTGGTGACGAGGATGAATGGAACCAGAATGGATCTGGGGATGACTGCGTCCGGATTTTTACTGTGCGACATGGCAATTTGGGATGAACGGCACCAACGGTCGGGTACCTAGCAACTGGATTTGCCAAGTCCGCAGACCCTTGACAAGCCTCAAGCATCAAATCGCGGAATTTGCCGATTTTGGTGAAGTTTCCAATCAATGCTGGAATCCCCCACCATTTCTCGCACACCTTCCGCCCATGCATGCCGCCGCCGCAGGATTTTCAATGCCACCCGAATGGTCGCCACAAGAAGCGGTCTGGCTGTCATGGCCTGTGGA
>CAYRLT010000659.1:0-1519 GCA_964425095.1 uncultured Luteolibacter sp. | reverse complement strand
GTCAAAAGCGCGGCAACCTCCTCATGGCCGGAAGTGTTTATTTACGACAATGAAGGTATTTTCGCATTTGCCGACGGGCACATTGAATCCATTAACCGGAAAGACAAACGGGCAAGCGCGGGAAATCATTCCTCGACCTATGCCGTTGAGTTCCAGTAACCACTCAGAATGAGATGACGTCTTCATGTGCCGACAATCTGAGCGCGAGGGGGCGTTTCCGTTCAAAGCCTCTTATCATGTGTTTTCGAAGGACCGTCAGATTTGGATTCCCTTTTGCCGCTCTCGCGGCATGGTTTATTTCCGTCAATATCGTCGGAGCTGTTGCGGTTAGCAGCACTACGGACTCCTCTTTCAATAAAGTATGGACAATTGAAAACAACAACCTCCTGGTCACTGTCCACCTTACCACAGGGTTCTTTGGCAGCGGCGGCAGCACCATCACCGTCAAGGATAAAGCGGCGAATTATACCTGGTCGCAGCCGGGGATTTTGACGCACCCGAAGTTCACCTCCGGAACGCAGATCACCAACGGCATCCAGTTCAACGCAAATTTCACGGATGCGGTCTCCGGCGTTTATCAGCTCAGAGTAACCATGACGGTGCCGTCGGACACGTCCCGCCAGGTTGTCATGACTGCGGCCGCTACAGACAGCACCAAGCTGTTCAACGGCGTCGATTTCATCGAGCCGTTTGCCGCTCCGAATACGACGGGCAGCCGCCTGATGATTACCGACTGGTGCTCCGGACATTTGTATCCATCCGATTTGCCCGATGCGAATTGGCCGAACTCTTACATTTCCGACTATGACGCCACGCTGTTGCAGTTGCCGCTGGCCGGGGTCGTGGATATCGACAGCGGCCTGGGCTACAGCGTGACACTGGACACGCCTGACAATGCCAACATGAGATGCCTGATGCTTGGCAGCCGGCGCGCCCCCATGGCCAAGTGGCGTCCGACTCAAGTAAGGACAATTGCTGGCAATACCCAGGGGGTCTGGGGTTACGACCGGCAGCTCACTTTCAATTTCACCCCCAGTGGCGGCCATGTCGCGCTGGCGAAGGCGTTTCGAAGCTCCCTGCCCGCAGGAACGCTAAAGACACTGACCGCTAAAACTGCGGGCAATGGCAACACCGCAAAACTGCTCGGGGCACCGCTATTGTGGGATTACTTCGAATACATCGACGCGCAGGAAGCCTATACCCTCGGGGTCACCAAAGCCCGGCATTTTGTGCATACCTGGGGGGATCCCCTTAACTTTTACGGACAAGGCGCAGTTGGTGAAAGTGAGCGACTGGCGGCCACTCATTCCCGAGGCTGGCTGACTTCGGAGTATGGGGTCTTTGCCGACGCATTTATTGTTGATACGGAAGCGGAGTGCGACTACCGGCATGAATTGTCTTCCAATTTGCTGCGTGATTATGCGGGTAATGAGGTGCCCGGCTGGAGCGATTCGGATGGCCAGCAGTACATGCGATGCCCATCACTCTATGTTTCCCGGGCAACCCAATGGCTCGGAAC
>CAYRLT010000658.1:0-3368 GCA_964425095.1 uncultured Luteolibacter sp. | reverse complement strand
GGCTTGAGCGATCTCGTTCTGAGTCTTTCCGGCTTGCTTCATGTTGGCGATCACTTTACGGTTTTCCGCACAGAGGCGGTGATGTTTGTTATTCACAGTCAGTTTGTTGTAAAACCAGACTGAACGAATCCCCGCCTCTGGCCATCTAACTTTTATTCGCTAACAATCTGAAACCGCCGAGACTTTTTTAGGATGGGTTCGTGCCGCTGTGTGGGTTGCGCGATGTCAGGTCGCTGTGATGTTTAGCGGGGTGGCTGGATGCGGGTTATCTTGGAGCCTTGGAGGCCGAGGCCGCCCATCAGGCCGCGTTGGTTGAAAAAGAAGGCATAGGTGCCGGAATTGATGGTGGCGTTGGTGATCGAGGTCGCCCGTCCCTTATCGACGATGACAAGGCTGGGGCTGGATCCGACCTCCCAGCCTCCCGTGCTGTTGAGGTTGGCGAAGGCCGCGGAGTCCATCAGGAAAAGGGCATAACCGTATTGTTGGACACCGGCTTGTAGGCCGTAGGACACGCCGGCGGTTTGGTAGAAATCATGGATTGTGCCATCATTGCGGATCAGCGCGCCGTTTCCAACCATACCTCCGACCATCAGTCCCCCTTTGGTGATTTCCGGGAAAACTAGGATGCCTTTGGCGCTGGAACCCAGTCGGCGGGCTGCGGGATTGACCTTATACAATTGGTTGAGGGCTTTCCGTGAATTCGACGCGAGCTGCTTCGAGTTCACGCCCGAAGCGTTCATGTTGGTGAGAGGGCCGTTTGAGCAATTGCTCAGCATCAGGGAATCTGTTAGTAGCAGGCCGGAAATTACGATTTTTGTCAGTGTGTGTTTCATTGTGTCGGTTTGTTTGGTGAAGAAGCCCGCGTATGCGAGGTGGAAAATTCAGCGGTAGTGGTAGTCGATGATCACACCAAGCCCAAATGCCCTATTCGTGTAATATCGGACGGTAGTGAAAGCACTTGGAAGTTAGGTCGGTCGTGCGCGCGATCAGCATCGTGGAAAAATGAACGGGCGTCGTATCATCGGGAATTCAGATGGAGTTTCAGGATGCGGCGGAGTTCGTCGATCGTCTCGGGGAGTTCGCAGGAACCGTGCGGGCCGGGGACGATTTTCTCGGAGGCGGCGGCTTTCATCTGCGAACTCCAGTATTGGACGACACCGTCGGAACTTTGCGGCGTATCGCCCTTGCCGCGGTCGCCAATGATCGAGTGGTGGGGGACTTCGAGGGGCTGGCTTTCCAAGACCTTGTAGGTGGGGTTCTTGGGGGAAAGTCCTGTGACGCTGTTCGGTATGCGTTTCGCATCACCGGTGATGATCTCGATGGAATCACCCATAGCGCTGGTGACAGTGGATGTGATATCGAGGGGCAAGGCGATGAGGCGCATGGCTAGGGTTCCGACGGTTCCCACAGCCATCTCGCTGCCGCGGTGCGGGGTGCAGATGAATACGGTACGACCTACGTGCGGGTTGGCGGTGAAGCAGGTGGAGCGATCCACGAGGTCGCCGGGTTTCACCTTTGCGAAGAAGGCGGAGGCTTTTTGCTCTCCGATCGCATCCCAGTCGTTACGATCAACCGAGGTGACCTGCACACGGGAAAGGATACCGCCCATACTGTGCCCGACGAGGACCGCGTCGCGCGCCGCAGGGTGTTGCCCGTAGAATTTCACAAGCTCTTCACGCAGGCGTAAGGCCGAGTAGAGCGGCGGGTTCCCGGTAGGATAGGCGAAGACCATGCATTGATAGCGGCGGCGGAGTTCGGGATCGGTCTCCAGTTCGTTGATGACGTTGCGCCACATACGGGGGGTGGAGATGAGGCCGTGAACGAAAACAAGCGGGATGCGATCCGGATCATAGGGCTGGAGCATGTAGAGTCCGGTGATGTTCATGTGTTCCGCCACGCGCAGCGCTCCCATGAAGCCCTCCACAAGATCGTTTTTCTGCGGATAGTAGGCCAGCGGTGCGGAGAAATCGGCATCCAGTAGGCGGTCTTTGCCCGCGACGCGGCTTTTCGTTTTTACTGTCGGATCGACCAAGCTGAGGACGGCTTCGTTGCCCCTGAATTCTAGCGCGGCTGTCACCGGCGCGGTGACACCGACACGCGACGAAAACGCCTCCAAGGGTTCCGTTTTCCTAATGCCCACCAGCGCTCCGCCCACGCCATCCTGGCGGTTCCTGCGGTCGATGGTTTTCAGATCCACCTCCTCCGCGGGGGTGAAGGAGGTGAAATAGTCGGGGTTCCATTGACCGTCGCGGGTCTTCTTCGCGAAGCGCAGGCGGTAGGTGGTGTCTCCGGAGCTGAGTGTGAGTGGGCGGTTCCACAGCGAGCCTTGATCCGAGCTACGGAGCAGCATGGTCAGATCGGCGGCGGCCTTGTTGTAAATCGAGCGGGCGGCGGCACCGGACTCAGGCGAGTCGAGCAATACGGAAGCCTCGCGTGCGGCCTGCAGGTAGAGAGCCGCGCGCTGTTCCGGCGTGGCTTTCAGTGAAGCTGCCTGCTGCATGGAGACGACGGCGGCGCGGTGTGATCCCTCGGCGGGCGGCAGGCCGGTGGGAGCGCATGAGCCTAGCGCGAGGATAGCGTAAAGAGGAAAAAAGGGGAGTTGCGATTTCATGCGGGACTTCATTGGACTTGTGAGTGGATGGGGGTTGTGAGGAAGGGGCAAAGGGAAAGCTCGCTGTTGGATCGCTTGGGGTTCAGCAGCGGGGATATGATTTTCATAATAACGGATAAGCGACGTTAAGACACTTCCAGCCCTTTGCGCTGATTTCGCTGGCAGCGGCTGCCGAGAGTTTTCCGGTGTGCAGCAGGACTTTGGGGGCGGTTCCGAGGTCATCGCGGGTCGCGAAATGAGCGACCTCCTCTGTCCATGTCACATGATCGACGGGCGCGGGGACATGGAGTTCGCCGTTCGAGTGGACTGCTCCGGGCAGGCGACCCAAGACCGTGAGGGAGGTGTATGAGGCGGCACCGGACCGTTGGCGCTCCGCGAGGATGGAGAGCGCGGCGATGAGGAAATCCACCTGTTCGGGCGTTTCGCAGGCATTGACCTGCCGTATGATAAGATCGCGGCCTTTGGTTTTGGAGAGGGTTTCCAAGGCGAGCACGATGCGGTGGCGGCGGGTGCTGCTGAGCGGGCCGTAGAGCTGGAAGGTCTTGATGTTCTCGTCGCTGATACCCATCGCAGCCAGCGAGCGTCCGTCGCGGAGTGCGAGCTCGGACTGGGTCAACGCGTAGGTATCCTCCGGGATTCCGATCATGTTGGTTGCGGCCACGGCCACGCCTGCGGAAGCAACCGCGGCCCCTACGCGCAGGGGTAGGCCACCCGCGAAGAAAGCCCATGTGACCTTGTCCATTTCCTCCTGCAAGCG
>CAYRLT010000657.1:0-18871 GCA_964425095.1 uncultured Luteolibacter sp. | reverse complement strand
CGATGCCCACCGCGAAACCATCCTTTCCAATGGGGACTATCACAGCGGCCCTGTCAGTGCCATCCGCACGATTGGCTACGTGGGCTTGCTGATCATGGTCTTGGCACAATTCAGATTGGTCGTGCACGCCCATCGCCAGATCATGCGCTGCAAAGGCACCGAGTGGTTTCCCGTCGCCCTGTTCTTCTGCATCCCGATCGTGTGGGCCCCCGTCTTCTTCTGGTTCATTTTCGGAGGATTCGTGAAGGATGCACCCGCCATCCTCATGGCGGCAGGCATGCTCAGGCTGCTGGAGAACAACATCCCCCTACCAGCCTATATCCCCCGACGCAGGGGCCCCTACGTCTTGCCGTCCCGAAATGCCACGGCAGACTAGAGTCCGGATCGCCGCAGCCAATGGAGCGTTTGCCAGTCCGAGCAAAGCTCCAACCGGGTAATCAAACAGTCTTCTCCCAATTCAAATTTCAAAACCCCAAATTTCACTCACCGCCACCACCAGTTCACGCTCGGCAACCTAACAACAAATCGCCCGAAATCCCATCTTTCCTATGCGCCCTTTGCGTTCTATTGATGGTGGATTCATACCTATCAAATTTTCACACCCCATGTCCAATCGCTATCAAAACAAAAATGTCCTCGTCACCGGAGCCGGTGGCTTCATTGGCAGTCACCTCGCGGAACGTCTCGTGCGGGAAGGAGCTATCGTCACCGCCATGGTCCATTACAACGCGCTGGGCTCGAATGGCTGGCTGGATACCTCACCGCTAAAAGGCGAAATGGAAATCGTAGCAGGAGACATTTGCGATCCGGGATTCATGCAAACGATCATCGAGGGCCAGAACATCGTGTTTCATCTCGCTGCTCTAATTGCCATTCCCTATTCCTACGTTGCCCCGGAATCCTACGTGCGCACCAATGTTATCGGCACCCTCAACGTGCTGCAAGCCGCCCGCCGCTGCGGCACGGAGCGGGTCCTGCACACCTCCACCAGCGAAGTCTATGGCACAGCCCTCTATGTGCCGATCGACGAGAAACATCCGCTGCAGGGCCAGTCACCCTATTCCGCCAGTAAGATCGGCGCGGACAAGATGGCGGAGTCCTTCCATCTCTCCTTTGACACGCCAGTGGTGACCGTCCGCCCGTTCAACACCTTCGGCCCCCGCCAGTCCGCGCGTGCCGTCATCCCCACTATCCTCAGCCAGATCCTCACCAAGGGAGAAGTCAAACTGGGTTCACTCACTCCCACGCGTGACCTCAACTACGTGGACAACACCGTGGATGGCTACCTTTCGGCAGGTTCCCACCCCGCCGCAATTGGCAGAACCATCAGCTTCGGCTCCGGCCGCGAAATCAGCATTGGTGACCTTGCCGCGATGATTTCCAAAATCGTCGGCAAGGAGGTGCCCATCATTCAGGACGGACAACGCCTGCGACCTTCCAAGAGCGAGGTGGAGCGACTGCTCGCCGACAACACCCTCGCGGGAGAACTGCTCGGATGGTCACCCGCAGTCGATCTTGAAACCGGTTTGGAACGCACCATCGAGTGGTTCCGCGGAAACACCCACCTCTATCACGCGGACAAATACAACATCTAAAAATAAAGGCTGAAACGCTGAAAATCTGAGATGCTGAAAATTTTGCTCTTGGATCCCTTCCTCTTCATTTCAGGTTTTCAGCATTTCAGTTTCTCAGCATTTACCTTATGAAAGCAGTCATCCTGGCAGGCGGCCTTGGCACCCGGCTCAAGCCCTTCACCGAAGTCATCCCCAAGCCCCTCCTGCCTATCGGCGAGAAGGCCGTTCTGGAGATCCAGATCGAACACCTCAAGAAATATGGTGTCGAGGAGGTCATTCTCGCCACGAACTACAAATCAAACTACATCAAGAATTTTTTCGGCGATGGATCCCGCTATGGCGTAAAACTCACCATCAGTGAGGAAAAGGAAAGGCTCGGCACCGCAGGTCCCATCAAACTCCTGCAAGAAACCCTCACCGAGCCCTTCGTGGTCATGAACGGTGATATTCTCTGTAACCTCAATTTCAAAGACCTCTACGACTTCGGAATGCTAAGTGACTCCCCACTCACCATCACCGTGAAAAAAATCATCATGCCCTACGCCTTCGGCAACATCTTCTTCGATGGGGACAAGGTAACCGGCATCGAGGAGAAACCGGATATCGTCACACACGCTCTTGCCGGAATCTATTTCATGAAACCCGAGATCTTCGACTACATTCCCGCCAATTCCTACTACGGCATGGATTCCCTGATCAAGGATCTGCTCGGCAATGGCCGTGGCATCACCAAATACGACCTCAAGAACTACTGGCTCGATATCGGACGAATCGACGACTACGAGCAGGCTCAGGAAGATTTCAACGAAAAATTCTACTCGGAGGAAACTCCACAACCATGAGCTACCGAATTCCTCTCTTTGACCTGAATTTCGACGAGACCGAAGAACAGGCGGTTCTGGACTGCCTGCGCAGCAAGTGGATTTCCACTGGCCCCCGCACCGCCGAATTCGAGCGGATCTTTTCTGAAATGAACGGCGGCATCCATGCCGTCGCCTTGGCCAACTGCACCGTTGCCCTCCATTTGGGATTGATACTCACCGGGATTTCGGAGAACGACGAAGTCATCTGCCCTTCCCTGACCTTTGTTGCCACCGCCAATGCAATCCGTTATGTCGGAGCGGTTCCGGTCTTTGCGGACGTGCACGGCGCGCATGACCTCACTATGGATCCTGCTGACATCGAGAGGAAGATCACCCCCAAGACCAAGGCCATCATCGTCATGCATTACGCGGGGTTTCCCTGCGACATGGACGCCATTATGGAACTTGCCAAGCGCCATGACCTCAAAATCATCGAAGACGCATGCCACGCACCTTTCTCGGAATACAAAGGGCAAAAACTCGGTACCATCGGCGATGTCGGATGTTTTAGTTTCTTTTCCAACAAGAACCTCAGCACCGGCGAGGGCGGCATGTTGATCACCCGAAATCCGGAACATGCGGAAAGGGCGAAACTCCTCCGATCCCACGGTATGACGACCATGTCCTATCAACGCGCGAAGGGCCACTCCACCAGCTATGACGTGGTGGAATACGGCTACAACTATCGCATGGATGATCTCCGCGCCTCCCTTGGAATCGCCCAACTTGGAAAGATCCTCCCGGATCTCGCCGCCCGCGCCAAAGTCCGGCAGTACTACCTCGCCGGCCTTTCCAAGGTCCAAGGAATCACCGTCCCCTTCGCCGATCACACCGCATTCACCTCCAACTACATCTTCCCCATCGTCCTCGACCATGCCGATGCAGAGCGCAGGGATCAGGTCCGCGACGCTCTCGCCGCCGCCGGCATCCAGACCAGTATCCACTACCCGCCGGTCCATCTCTTTTCAATCTATTCACAATTCCGAAGGGATCTGCCCGCTACGGAACGAATCGCAGACCAACTCATCACGCTTCCCATGTATGGCTCGCTACATTCGGCCATGGTCGATGTGGTTTGCCAGACCCTCAAGAACGCAGTCAATGGCCTCTAGGATCTTCATGGTCGGCTTCTTCCAGGAAGCCATTGAGCTCGCCCAACAATGCGGTCACGAGATCATCGGGTGTATTGACTCCCGCGCGGACATTGGAAACACCTCCGCGCCCATACTCGGCAACGATGAATCACTTGCGGACTTCATCCACATTCTGGAAGGATCGCTTGCATTCATAACACCAGATCAACCGGCCGTGCGCCAGCGTCTACATGCCCACTACGCCGCGCATGGATTCGCCTTTGCCTCGCTCATCTCACCGCAATCCCGAATTTCCGCCACCACACGGGTGGGAGAGGGCGCGTTCATCCAATGGAACGTCCACCTGTCGTCAGGTGCAACCATCGGTCGATTCGTTCGGGTCAATGCCGCGGCCAACCTCATGCACGACGTGAATGTCGGCGACTTTTCCACCATCGCACCGAACGCCTGCATTCTTGGGGGCGTCAGTATCGGCTCGCACTGTTACGTTGGAGCCAATTCAACAGTTCTACCCGGAGTCAGCGTCGGTGACGGCTCCATCGTAGGAGCCGGTGCAGTGGTGACGCGCGATGTCCCCCCCATGACGGTCGTGGCAGGAAATCCAGCGAAACTTCTACGCTCCGTTTGAATTCCACCCGCTGATCCAGTCATCAGTGGCCCAGAGCAAACCGACAACCCAACTTGCCTCAATGAACATCATGCAACGTTTGCGCCTATCCAGCGAATACGTCCGACTGGTCAAAGCCCTGAGTTATGACTTCCGACGTTACTGCAAGCACGCCTGTATCGGATGGAACCGCGCGAAATACGGCGAGGGCCAGTTGGAGGGACGGTTGATCGCAAACTACCATGTGGTCGAGAAGGGGCTGAGCATGCCGGATTTCCGCCCCTTTTTCGGCGTGCCCACCGTCAAGACCTTGATCCGCCTGATCCATGAGGGCGGGGGACGCTTCGGCTGGTGCGGCAATGTCAATCACGCGGCGGCGTGCAAGGTTCTGCACGCATACCGGGAGCGACACGTGTCCATGGGCCTGGACCTCGCCGCACATTTTACCGAAAGTGAAATCCAGGCCATGTCCGGTTCCGGCACTGAATGCCAAGCGGTCGGCGGCAGTGCAGATCACCAGCGGGAGTCTTATTTCAATGACGCGGCGGCACCATTCGCCGCCTTCGCAAGGAGCCGCCACAGTTGCAGAAATTTCGATTCCTCCGTCCCGGTGGTTCCCGAGCGCATCCTGGCCGCGATCGACACGGCCCGTCACAGCCCCTCCGTCTGCAACCGCCAGTGCTGGAGGGTGCACATCTATCAGGACAGGAAAAAGGTCAGTGAACTGCTCTCCCTGCAGGAGGGCAACCGGGGCTTCGGGCACACAGTCCCCGTCATCCTCGTCATCACCTCTTCCCTGACCGTGTTCGATGGCTACAAGGAGCGCAATCAAGCCTATATCGATGGCGGATTGTTCAGCATGAGTCTGATGTATGCCTTGCACTCCGAACGGCTTGGATGTGTGCCGCTGTGCTGGCTGCCATCGTGTGAGCGGGACGTCGAGCTACGGAAGGCCGGTGGAATCCCGGATGATCAGACCGTGATGATGTTCATGGGGGTGGGTGTCCCGGTGGATCAGTTCCAGGCACCCGTCTCGCAAAAGCGCTCTGTCGCCGAAATCACTACAACGCACTGAATAACAGAGATGCCCCAAGGAATTATTTCTAACAAAAAACAGAAGAAGCGGCGTGGTTGCTCACTTTAGGAACCATGCCTTCTTTTTCCGTAGATAAGTGATTTGCCACAAAGGATCGCAAAGAACTCAAAGGGGCAGAAGATTGGAGCTTCTTTGCGGCACATTGGAAACGACCGCGAAGATATCCTGAAAATCATCGATTCTGCCTCTGAATCCTTTGAGACCTTTGCGTTCTATTGCGGCCAAAGGCCTTCTCTTCATTCGCGGTTGAAATCATCCTTTCTCCCTTGTGCGAACATTCAGCACTAAATACTCGGACAGGCATCGATACCAGCGGTCATTCAACCTCCGAATTTCACTTTCCATGAGAATTGGCACCCTTACCTTCCATCTTGGCCCGAATCACGGCGGCTACCTCCAGGCATACTGCCTCCACGCCTATCTGAAATCCCTCGGCCACGAGGTGGAGATCATCAACTACAAGAATCCGCAGCATCACCACAACGAGACATTCAGGCCGTGGATCTACCGGCGCCCGCTCAAACTCTATCAAGCCTGGCTGAAGCATCGCTCGTTCGAACGGGCGTTCAAGGAGCTCGAACTCTCACCCTTCACCACCGACGTCAGGGAAGTGAACTGGAACCGCTACGATGCGGTGGTCATCGGTAGCGACGTGGTCTGGGACTACTCGTGGGATTGGTTGGGGCACGATCCGGTCTATTTCGGTCACTTTGGCGGCGACTACCGCGGGAGGATCATCTCCTATGCCCCGTCCACGGGAACCGTTGACCCTGTGGACCCGACTCCTCAATGGGCGGTGGACGGCCTGAATGCTATGCACGGAATCTCGGCAAGGGATGAAACAACGGCCGAAATCGTGAAACGGGAGACAGGCAGGGACGCCCCCTTGGTGTTGGATCCCACCTGGCTTGAGATCGCCTATCGGGAGCCTGTGGCTCACAAGAAAAAGCAGCTCGTCGTCTACGCCTTCCACATCACTTCGGAATTCCGGGACGCTATCGTCCGCTACGCCCGGAAGCACGGACTGAAGATCATCGCGCTTGGGTACTATCAGCCGTGGGCGGACCAGAACCTCCTTTCCCTGGGTCCGCTTGATTGGGAAGAGGTTCTCCGGGAATCCGAGGCCATGGTTGCCGGCACCTTCCATGGCACCCTCTACGCCATCCGGACTCAATGCCGCTTCGTCACTGTGCTCAACGACCGCATCCTGTCGCGCGTGACCCGCGCTCTGACCTTGTGTGGTCTGTCCCACCGGGGAACCAGCGACCCCTCGGATTTCGGGACCATCATGGACAGTGACATCGTTTACCACCGCGTCATGAACCTGTTGCAGCCATCCGTGGAATTTTCCAGGGAATACCTGACCCGTGAACTGGAGGCCGCGACTCCCCAACCATGAAAAACCGTCTGCTCATCATCCTCACCCAGCAAGCGCCGACCCTACTCCGCAGGAAACTCAATGAGCTGAAGTCACCGGCCACCCGCACGGTTGCGAGCCAACCACCGGCCCTACCTGGGATTGACGATCACCTGCCACAAGGAATCACCGCCAGACGGGCGCTGGTGTTGCTGCGCCCCGACATCTGGCTGGCCGCACGCCGGCAGCACCCGGACATTAAGCTCTACAACCACCACGGCTTCGTTTTCAGCCTTGTTAAAGCACTGAACGAAAGTGGCTTCATCGTGGATCTTGTGGACTATTTGTCCGACCACCAGCCTGCGGGAAATTACGATCTCTGCATCGCTCACGGCGGCTACTGCAAGCGCTTCCTCGAATGGCTTCCCGCCGAGGTGCCGGTCTATCAATACATCTCGGGACTCTACTGGAAGGTGTTCGACACAGAGTCCGATGAGCGCTACGAACGGTTTTTCTCCCACCACGGACTGCCCAAGCCCACCTCCCACCGGCGCTCCATCACCTCACAGATCGAGGGGCTCGAATATCTCAACCAACGGGCGGACAAACTCTTCACGATCCACTGTCCGCGCATGGTCGCTGCCTACGGTGACTACGCGTCGAAGTTCCATTTCACCGGATTGGGTGCCTATCTGGACAAGCTTTTCGAATTCCCTCAGGAGCAAAACGACTTCGAAGCGGGCCGCAGGAATTTCATCTATGTCGGCGGAACCGGCGGGAACCTCCAGAAGGGGTTGGATCTGCTGATCGAAGCCTTCCAGCAAACACCGGAACTGAACCTCTACATCTATTGCAAGGTCGAGGAGGAGATCCTCAAGCATTGCCGCAAGGAATTGGCCTCGCCCAACATCCACTATATCTATCACTGGAAACACCGCCCCTTCCACAAGCGGCTCCGCAAGCTTCTGACGCAGACGAACTTCACGGTCCACGCCCCGATCAATATCGGGATGGGCACCGCATTCATGGGGTCGATGGGTGCGGGCCTGATCCCGGTCGGCTATGTGGATCTGGCAGATCCCGGGGAAAGCGCCGTAGTGACGGATTCATGGCAGGTGGGCTCACTCGTCGAATGCATCCGGAGGGCAGCTTCAAAGCCAGCCGATTGGTGCCGAACGGCTTCGGGACTGACCCGGAGCTACTACGGCATACACTGTGATCCGGCTCAGGTGGAGAGGAATTTCCGCAAGATGTTTAATTCCGTGGAGAGCATTCAAGGCCCAGCTCGATGACCCCAGCCAAATCCAATTTTTCGCAGACGGTTGCGAGTTCATGGTTCTCCCTGGTCATCACATCGGCGTGCCAGTTGGTCACCATTCCGATCGCCCTCTCTGAACTCAACAAGGGCGACTTCGCTCTATATGCGGTGATCGGCCAGATGCTGATGGCCGTCATGCTTGCGGAGTTCGGCGTGCGCTCGGCATGTTCGAGGCTGCTGATCGACGCGATTTCCAAGGGCCAGAATGCCTACCGCCGGATGTGGATGGCCTCTGCCGTGGTCTTCTGCCTACAGGCGGTGGTGATGCTGATTTTCATGCTCATGCTTGTACCCTTCATCGGTGGGCTTTTCCACCTTGAAGGTTCCGAATTGGCTACCGCGCGCGGGATCTTTCTCACCATTGGTGCGATTCAAGTAGTCAACTACGCGCTGAGCATCAACTCGACGAGCCTGTTCGCCGCTCAGAAACTCAATCAATCGAATGTACTGGCGACCATCTCAACCGTGCTTCACTTGATTGTTTTCACTATTTCCATCAAATCCGGTGCGGGGCTTTGGGCCTATCCAATCAGCATATTTGCCCAAGTTGCCTGCACCCAATCGCTTGCTTTCGCCCTGGCGCTGAAGAGCGGCCTTATCTGCCGACCGCGGATTTCCCTGCTCGACCGCGAAAACGTGAAGGTCGTGTTCCGTCTCGGATTCGACGTCTTTGTCGCCGCGCTGTTCTCCATGGTCATGGGGAACTCCCTGCTGATCTTCAGCGGCCACCTGCTAACACTTGATGCCACGGCCGTGTTGGCGGTGAATCTCAAGCTGATCACACTGATGACCCACATCCTGCAACGCATCCCGGGCTCGGCGGCGCCGATGCTGATGAAGATGGTCAGTGAGGAAAAGGGTTATCAGTTCCGGCTTTGGTGGTCCTTCGTAACCAAGTCCACACTGGCCCTGTCGCTATTCAGTGCCGGCATATTCGTGATTTGGAACCACTTCGTGGTAACTGCATGGGCAGGGGCTGGCATGGCACTGTCCCTACCCTCCGCAGTGTTGCTGTCCCTGAACGCTTACCGCTACCTCGTCCACTATCAGTTCGTGAACACCCTGACGGTTTTCAAAGAGATCCGGCGGGTGAAAATGTATCTGGTCTGGGAGGTGATCCTCTTCACCATACTAGCCTACGTGCTCGGTCGCCGTTTTGGCATGAACGGCCTGTTGGCTGCCAATCTGCTCAGCATGCTCGGTGGTGCGCTGCCGGCCGGGATCCGCTGGATGGCACGCTTTGCTGAGGTTCCAGTCCGCGCACAATTACAGCTACTGTTGCGCATCAGCGCCCCGTTGGCCGCGGTATTCGCGTTCCTGGCTTGGCAGGGACACCCTTTTTTCGCCACCAGCTTGCTTGGCTGCCTTGTCATCAGCATTGCTTGGTTCCTGCTCTTCATCGCGCTCGGATACTTGCTGATTCTTGATTCCCGTGAGCGCCAGGAACTCACTAGAGTGATGTCCCACGCAGGGCACGGATTCCTGCGTTTCGTATCGCCCAAGCACAAGAGCACCTGATCGAACTATTTTCCCATGACTGCTGCCTCCTCCATCCCATCATTAGCACCCAAAGCCCTGTTCATCTTCGGCACCCGGCCGGAAGCGATCAAACTGGCTCCGGTGGTCCGCCACTTTCTCCAAACCGGCCGTATCCAACCGGTCGTCGCCGTCACCGCCCAGCATCGGGAGATGTTGGATCAGGTGCTGGATTTCTTTGGCATCACCCCGGATTGCGACCTTGATCTGATGACACCCGGACAATCCCTGTGCCAGTTCACCGGCAGGGCGGTTTCCAGCCTTGAGACGGTTTTTGATGAGGTAAATCCGGACATCGTTCTGGTCCAGGGGGATACGACTACTGCCTTCACCGGGGCTTATGTCGGGTTTCTCAAGGGAGTCCCGGTGGCCCACGTGGAAGCCGGGCTGCGCACGGGCAAACGCCTGGAACCCTTTCCGGAGGAAATCAATCGCCAACTTGTCGGAAACCTGGCCGATCTGCACCTGTGTCCCACCACGATGGCCCGAGACAACCTCTTCGCCGAGGGCAAGCGGGATGGCGTTCACGTGGTCGGAAACACGGTGATCGACGCCCTCCTGGAAGGTTTGAAAATCCTGGGCGACAATTGGAAGCCGGACATCCCCGATCTGCTCGGAATGCTGAATCCCGAGGGTAGTGTTCTGCTTACCATCCACCGTCGGGAGAGCTTCGGTGAGGCACTCCAGGGCATCCTGAATGCGATACGGCGCCTGGCCGAGGACCACCCACAGATGTCTTTTGTATTTCCGGTTCACCCGAACCCCAACATTCACAAACCTGTATTCGAACGCCTCGGCGCCATTCCCAACCTGGCTCTGACCGACCCTCTCGACTACCCCTCCTTCATCTGGGCCATGTCCAAGGCGCGATTGATCATCACCGACTCCGGTGGAGTTCAAGAGGAGGCTCCCACACTTGGCATTCCGGTGCTCGTGGCACGCAATGTGACAGAACGACAAGAAGGAGTGGAAGCCGGTGTGGCGACTCTTGTCGGCACCGCCGAGGAGAACATTGTGGAGACTGCCACCCGGTTCCTTGCCGGCTCACCGCGGCACCAACTCGCAAACCCATACGGTGACGGCAATAGCTCGGCGAAGATCCTTGACCTGTGTTTCAACCGCTTGCAGAAAACCTCCTGACAGGCTGGCAACAAGAATTCTAACTTCCGATGAAAAACCTCCGCCCCAAGATCAGCAACCTTTCCAGAAAGCTGGTAAGCGACCCCGGCTGGATCGCTCGTCGCCTCTTTGGACGCTTCCGTCCTCCACTTCTGGTCCTGCAAATGGGCAAGGTGGGTTCGAGCACCGTAAAGAACACCCTGGAATCCCGCTACCAGGTCTTCCACGGTCATTCACAAAAGGAATTCGAGGAATGGCTGCGGGTTCTCGGTCCCAGGCATGGCTCAAGGACAATCGACCTGATCACCGCCACTCGGGATCCAATCAGCCGCGAGATCTCCGGCTTCTTCCAGAACATCACCAATGTAGGCCACTCCTATGGAGTCGGGACGCCGGAAGAGGTGGCGGCACTTGGAGTGCCGAAATTGGTGGAGATCTTCAAGGAACGCTGGGCACGCCGCCAGTGGGTACCGGACACCCATCTCTGGTTCGACCGTTGTTTTCTTCCCTCCACCGGTGTGGACCTTTACAGCCACGAGTTCGACCGTAACCGGGGATGGAGCGTTGTTCGCGAAGGACGCTGGCGCATTCTCGTGATGCGCTTCGAAAACATCAACCGCAACTATCTGGAAGCGGTGAATGCCTTCGTGACCGAACGCTTCGGAGCTTCCGCCGCGTTCACCTCCCTGCGCGACACCAACGTCTCAGACGAGAAGTGGTATTCGAATCTGATGAAGGAGTTCAAACGGACCATCACCTTCACACCACAGGAGATCGCGGAGCAGTATGACACGAAATACTGCCGCCACTTCTATACCGAGAAGGAAGTCCGCGAACTAAAGGCCCGCTGGCCGGTTCGGGAGATCTGAAACCGGCTTGTGCCTGCAAACCATCCCGCATTCTTCATGAACATCGCCCACGTCTCAGCCCATTACCGCCCGATCATCGGCGGTCAGGAAGTCTATATCAACAACCTGATCGAAGTCTGCGGCAAGGCAGGCCATGAAAGCATGGTCTATCAATTAAACCGGGGTCAAAAGGCGGATGACGCGGTCTGTCTGCCACGACTGCCTTACGTGGCGCGGTTTATTCCAGGGATCGACCGGAAATGGCTCAACTACATGATTTCGGCTCTCAAACCCAAGGCCCTGTTCGATTCCGATGTCATCATTGCCCACTACGCCTTCCATGCGCCTCCACTGATGTCCGTGCGTGGGAAAACCATCGTGCTCTCCCATGGGGTGGAATGGCGCGTGAACAACCAGACGCCCTACGACCAGGCCTGCGAGGCCAACGCCAAACGCTGCCTCGATCAGTTCGTCCATGTGGTGAACGACACCCATTACCTCCGGCAACTGGGACTGGACGTCCCGCCTGCGACGGGCTTCTTCTCGGAGGTGGCACCCCGAGTCTGGTTCATCCCAAACTGCGTGGATACCGAGCACTTCATCCCCGGCCCCGGCTTGGCGGAGTATGAGGGCAGGGAAATCATCCTAGTGCCACGGCAGATGGTCGAGGCCCGAGGCATCCATCTTGCCATTGCCGCCTTCACGCTCATCGCGAAGGAATTCCCCCAAATCGAAATGTGCCTGCTCGGCAAACGCCACAAGGCCGCCAGCCCATACATCGCCCGCCTGGACCGGATGATTGCCGAGGCCGGACTGCAGGACCGCATCCATTTCCGGGACCCGGTGGCAAACAAGGACATGCCCGCCTGGTTCAACTCCGCCAAGCTCGCCCTGGTTCCCACTCTCGAAAAAGAAGGCACCTCGCTCAGTGCCATCGAGAGCATGAGCTGTGGAGTCGCCAC
Source organism: uncultured Luteolibacter sp. (assembly GCA_964425095.1). Taxonomy (GTDB): domain Bacteria; phylum Verrucomicrobiota; class Verrucomicrobiia; order Verrucomicrobiales; family Akkermansiaceae; genus Luteolibacter. Next base: position 6,497 of record CAYRLT010000657.1, on the reverse strand, counting down.
CGTGAGCACCAATGTCGCCGGATTGGCCGACCTACCCACCGTGCAGTGCGATCCCGACGCCAAGGCCATGGCGGAGGCTCTCCGTGCAACATTAAATGAAGCCGGGCGAATCGGCAGTGAGCAGCGCAGGATTGTGCAAGACACCTTCAACATGGAGAACTGGAGCAAGGGATGGATGAAGACAATCTCCTCGATCTCTTCTTGATCCGCATCGCCCTCCTCCCTGTATCCTCTTTGGGGACTTGCTGACGGAAAGAAAAATTCCCCCAAGAATCCACCGCCTCGTGCAAACAGCCGCCGACCACCTGCAAACGTTCACCGGCAGGCCCCGACTGGGAGCATTGGACAGTCTCCGTGGTCTGGCTTCGCTGGCAGTGCTTCTGGGCCACACCATGGCGGTCTGTCAGTGGGACCCGGGGTTCAGCCGTTGGTTCTTCATCAACAACCTGTTCGATGGACGCTCTGCGGTGACGATGTTCTTTGTGCTGAGCGGCTTCGTTCTGACCTTGGGGCACGTGAGCGCGGAAGCACGACCGATGGTTCTCATTCCATTCTACGGACGCCGGATCACCCGCATCTGGCTGCCATGGTTCGCCTTCTTCCTGATCAGCTTGCTAGCCAGACAGTTTCTGTTCCTACCCTATCCTGAAACGGTTCCTCCGATTAGCGCTCATCACACATCTTTCTGGTCAAATGAATGTTCATTTCCCGACATTCTCAGGCAGTTGGTATTTCAACTCCATGATTCCACAAAAATGCTTCTCCCCCAGGACTGGAGTCTTGGGGTTGAGTTGAAAGCATCGTTATTGATTCCCGTGTTTCTTTGGCTCGCCAGAAAGAAATTACCACTTCTGATTTTTGCGACCATCGCAGTGGCGTGGTTGAAACCGACCGGGGGGTATTACTACGCATCCTTTGGAATTGGTGTGGTCGCCGCGCATGCCTATGCGTGGCGGACCCGGCTTCCCAACGGGCTGCTCCTCGCATGCATCGGCATCCTCTTGTATCAGATTCGTTGGTTTCATCATTTTACCGATCTGCTGCCAACCTTCATGGCCGAGCGGGAGGTCTGGCTGCTGGGCTCCGTGGCTTGTGCCATGATCCTGCTGGGCACCCTGAAATGCGGAATGCTTCAGCGCACGCTCGAACACCCGCTGCTCGCCCATTTGGGACGGATCTCCTATTCCCTCTATCTGGTCCAGGTCATCGTCCTGCTGTGTGCCGCTCCTTGGATCGTCGCCGCTCTGAACTACGTCGGGATCGTTTCAGAGTTCTGGCTGCAAATCCTCTTGCTCTTCACGATAACGGGGATTTGCGTGGTCTTGGCCGATTGCGGTGAACGGTGGATTGAAGTGCCCTGCATCCGCCTGGGGAAAAACCTTACCTGCAGACTCGAGAAAAACCGCTGGGTGAGACGGGTGAGTGTTTAAGATCCACTGAATAGTAGAGCTTTGTATATGAACATAAAAACCTATGTAAGTCGCACCAAGGTGATTCTTGATGCCTGCCGCCGCAAAAAAATACTGCATTTGGGATGCGTCGGCTTCACCGATTGCACCCCAGCCAAGAAGTTGGAGATGGCTCGCAGCAGTCTGCATGCGATTCTGTCCAAGGAGGGGGATTGCACCGGTATCGATCTGGATACCGAAACAATCCAAGAGCTGCGCAAGGCCGGGATTTTCGAGAATGTTCTGGAGGGCAATGTCGAACAACTGGAGAAATTTAAAGGTAGCCTACCGCGTTTCGACATCGTTCTCGCCGGCGACATTATTGAGCACATTTCCAATCCAGGACTCATGCTCGAAGGCATCAAAGAATTCATCAAAGATGAAGGAAGACTGGTCGTGTCCACCCCGAATTCGTTTGGAATCGCGGCATTTCTCAGGTTTCTCCGGGGCAGTTTCCGCGAGGGCGAACAACATGTGATGTGTTTCAATCCGATTACCTTGCGGCAACTGCTCGAGCGCCACGGATATGAGGTCCTGATCGCACAATCCTGCTATCAGGACCTGGCGATTGAAAAATATGGAATGGCATTCCGCATCTTCAGGTTCATCCTTGAACGCTTCCCCCACGTTGGAGGAACATTGATCTATACCTGCCAGCTTCGTCGTTAGCCCCGCCAATGCCCTTTATCGTATTTCTCGGCTGCGATGGCTCCGGCAAGTCCACTGTCATCGCGGACCTGACCGAAGCCCTGGAAGTCCGCGGCATTCATGTCCGGTGCGGGCACTGGTGCCCGGTGGCAGGAGGCGGCGCACACGGAGCGGACACCTCGGATCCCCACGGGCAGTCGGCTCGGGGATGTGTCTCCTCCATTGCGAAACTCGGCGTGCTGGGTTTCAGGTGGTGGGCTGCATGGCTCTTCGGTGGCTGGGGCCGGATTTCCCGCTCGGGCGTGGTCCTGTTCGACCGCTACTATGGAGACCTCTGCGTGGACCCGGCACGCTACCGCTACGGCGGCCCCATGTGGCTGGCCCGGCTTTGGACGCGCCTTCTTCCACATCCGGATCACCTGTTGTTTCTCGATGCCTCCCCTGAAGTGCTGCTGTCCCGCAAACAGGAAGTGGGCCGTGAATCTCTCGTGCGTTCGCGCGCCGGCTATCTTGCCCTAGTGGATCGCGCCGGAGGCACGGTGATCGATGTGGCAAGACCACTGGACGCCATCGTGATAGAAATCCTCACGATCATGGATCATGACGACCATCCCGCTGGAACCCGCTGACTTTTTCAACCGCTTGTGGCCGGCTTTCGAAGAGGCCGGCCACAAGGCGGTGATTCTGCATTCATGGGAGCACCTGCCCGAGGGTCTGGACTCCGATGTGGACTTCGCGGTTTCCGGACTTTCCCCGCTGGAACTGCTGCGCTGGGTATTCGATTTCAGTCAGAAACACGGGTGGAGACTGGTTCAGGTGATCGAGCACGAACCGCGCGCACTCTACATGGTGTGCATCCAGGAGGAAGCCCCCTTCCATGCGATGGCCTTGGACGTGACATGGGACTACCGGCGGCTCGGACATCGGTTAATTTTCTCCGAGGTCTTGATGACCGGGCGCAGAAAACCGGAGGGCAAGAGCTTCCATGTGCCCGCACCCGGCGCGGAATTCTGCTACATCCTCGCCAAGTCCGCCGCCAAGGGAAAGTGCTTCACCGAAGTGAAGGAACGCCTTGAGGAACTCCTGCGGGAAGACCCACAGGACTGCCTCACCAAGGCCGGCCAGGTATTCGGGAATCCGTTTCCACTGACGGGTGAGGAAGGCGACTTGATCGAAAATCTCGGCACTTGGTTTCGATCCGCCGCATGCTTTCACCGTGTGCGTGCGGGACACCATTATGGATGGAAGGAGATTCTGATGTACCTGCGCAGAATGCTCCAACCCACCGGAGTGTGGCTGGCATTTCCCGGCAGAATTGCACGGGATGCCCAGTCCACCCGCCTGGCAGATGTCCTGCGCCCGATCTTCCGCCAGGTCGAGCGGGTGGACCGGATCTCCGGAACCGCTTTCTGCGCAGCATGGATGAAAACCGCGCGAGCTCGCGGAGTCTGTGAATACCCTGGATCCAACGTCGGCTGGTTTCCCGGCCGTTGGATCATTCATGAACAAGGAGATGACGCGGTGAAACGGATCATCGGAAAACTGACGGACCGCATCCGCTCGCGAATCGGCGCGTGATCGCTTCCTCCACGCCAGACAGATGGCCCCAACACGCAAGATTCATGCGAATTCTTCTTATCGCCTATGCCTGCGAACCCGGCGCGGGTTCCGAACCGGGAACCGGATGGAACATTGCTCTGGAGCTTTCCCGGAAGTTCGATGTCACCGTCATCACCCGCTGCAACAATCGCCATGCGATCGAGTCAGACACGCAGCGCCAGGCCCGCGGACGCCTGAACTTTATCTATCATGATGCGTCATCCTGGGAGCTTTGGCTGAAGAAAAAGAAACTCATCAGCACTCAAATCTACTACGCGCTCTGGCAGCGCACACTGGGCCGGAGAATCAAGACGGATCAGGCGTTGCAGAATTTCGATGTGTCCCAGCATTTGACATTCAACAGCTTCGAAGTCGCGCCCCATGCACTGAAACACACCAGCGGCATGAAAATCTGGGGCCCCGTGGGCGGCGGACAAACCGCCCCCGCGTCCCTGCTCAAGACCACCCGCCTTCAAGACCGGTGGCGCGAGAAGCTGCGGACCTGGAGAGTTGGGATTTCATCCAGATCCGAATCCGTCCGCACGATGCTCGAATCTTGTGACGTCGTGCTTTTCGCCAATGAAGAAACCCGTGCGCGACTCGAACCATGGTGCACGGGCAAGACGGAGATGATGATCGATGTGGGGGTGGCTCCGGAGCGTTTCTTCCCATCCACTGAAACCAGCAATGGCACGAGAATCCTATGCGCCGGAAGAATTGAGTCGCGAAAGGGGATCGGCCTTCTTCTGGAGTCATTCAAACTCGCGCTTAGAGAACGGCCGGAGCTTCGTCTCAGAATCATTGGCACCGGCCCGAATCTGGATGCCGAACAAGAACGCGCACAGAATTTGTGTATCCAGAGACAAGTTGAGTTCGTCGGAAAAGTCGATCACGCTCAGATGGAGGAAGAGTTGAGACAAGCTGATATGTTCGTATTTCCCAGTCTGAGAGACACATCGGGAGCCGTTGTGCTTGAAGCTATGGCATCCGGGATTCCGGTAATCTGCCTCGATCACCAAGGGGGGCGTCTAATGACTGGAGATGTCTCAGGAATCAGGGTTCCCGTGACATCACTCGAAAAAACGAAGAAAGATTTCGCGAAAGCGATAGTCGATCTCTCGCTCGATCCAGAAAGACGACAACGCTGCGCAAAATCAGCAAGGGCTCGCGTGATCGATGAATTTTCCTGGCCCCGGAAGGCCGATCGGCTGAGCCGGATTTACAGCCTCACAAGGTGCGAATGATTGATAGCGCGGCCTGCGCCAGGGCTTACGCGAATGCAGGGCGAATGCAGGGCGCGGTTTTGACAAAACCGCACGCGAATATAGAGGCGGTAGTGGTCCGGTACCGCTGCGCGGGCTGTGTTGCCGTGGGACAGTAGCTGAAAAGAGAAAGAAACCGTGAGGGCAACCAATCCCTTCGCTCTTTCCGAAACACCGCGCCACAGACAACCGAAACACCGAAACATGGACTTCACCATCGTCACTGCCAGTTACAATTACGGCCACTACATCGGAGAATGCCTGGAGAGTGTCGCCTCACAGGAAGGCGTCACATTCGAACATCTGGTGATGGATGCGGGATCAAAGGACGACACCGCAAAGGTCGTCGCGCAGTTTCCTCATGCACAATTTTCCCAGGAGCCAGATAAAGGCATGACCGACGGAATCAACAAAGGCTTCCGCCGTGCGCAAGGCAAATGGGTGATGTGGCTCAATGCGGATGATCGCTTAAAATTGGGCGCACTAAAAGCGGTGAAGGAGTATGCGGACCAGCACCAAGAAGCGGATGTCATCCACGGAGGATGGGACTACATGGATGGGAAAGGAAAGTTCCTGCGTCGCATGCCAGCAATCCCATTCGACAAACGAATCCTCGTGCAGCAAGGCTGTTATATTGGATCAACCGCATGTTTCTATCGTCGTGAAACCACCATCGCCGAAGGACATTTGTTGGATGATGATTTTGGTTTCTGCATGGATGGAGAATATTACGCGCGGTTGGCACATCTCGGAAAACGCTTCGTGAATTTCCCAAAAGTTCTGGCGGACTTCCGTCTGCATGATGAAAGCATCAGTCAGAAAAGCCTCGGCAAAGATGATTTGAAGAATGTCCTACGGATGCAGCGGCAGGCCGCTGAACCGAGGACGATTCGTCGAATTTACGGAATCAAACCCTTCAAGGATGAAAACCTAAGCCTAGTGGTGGACGGGATTCTCTATCATGTCTATCGACTAAAAAAAGGGATGCTAAGAGCCATGTATGGACGAAGAACCAAGGGGTAGGACTCCCCTTCCACACCTCTTTGACATCTCCGCAGGTGGCGCTGCACCGCCGGGGCAGCATGCCAAAGGAACGCGGAATCTGAAGTCCAAGAAAAACCATTCAGTCACCTCTTGGTCTCCCCTTCCTCACCTCTTTGACTGCGGCCCCGGCGGTGCAGCGCTACCTTTGCATCCCTCATCTCTTCCATCATGACCGACCTTGAGACCATCGACGAGGTATTTCCCTTGTTTGAGATGCGCGCGGGCGAATGGACGACGCTTCACCGCAACGGGCGGATTCTCCTCGCTCTGCCGCCCGGAATACGGGGCGCGTTGCGGGCGCTGAAACTCTATCAACCTCAGCGATTCAAGGCCCGCGCCACCATCACAGTGCTTCGTCTCGCCGTTGGACTGGGATTGCATCGGTGGCTGCTGCCCAAGGTCCGATGCCATGGCGGCATTGTGGCGACAGAGCCCGATCTCCCCAGAGCTGATCCCTACACGCTCGGCATCTTGCTCGGCAGTCCTGAGCACCGGG
>CAYRLT010000656.1:0-3750 GCA_964425095.1 uncultured Luteolibacter sp. | reverse complement strand
ACTCCAACTGGGCGACATCGGAGGTCATTTGCGCCGGGCGCTTGAGGCATTTCCGTATCCTGAGATAGCCGCGCGAATTGTGGATCGATATTTCATCGCCGGAGGAAAGGCTGAGGATGTCCCGTTCAAAACACCCCCCATGATCTCGCACGAGCCCGGTAGATCGACGCGTGAGCTTGTGATTGCATCGAGTTTTGTAGCGATCTATCTCGCCAAGGAAGGTCACTCCGGATGTGTGGGGCTTAATTTGCTGGAGAAAATCCAGACGCCGACCTTGTTGGCGTTGTATGGCGCGATGCTGGCTGGAGTGGACGTGGTGCTGATGGGGGCGGGTATTCCGCGGCAGATCCCCAAAATTCTCGATGATCTCGCCATCGGTGCTCCCGCCGAGATGCGGCTGGATGTAGTGGGCGGAACCGCGCCGGTATTTATTCGCGTGAATCCCGCTGAATTCGGGGCTGTGTCCGAATTGAACCGCCCGCTTTTTCTCGCCATCGTTTCATCGCCAGTGTTGGCGGAAAACTTGCGCCGCAAATCTTCGGGGAAGGTCGATGGTTTCGTGGTCGAGGCCGCAACAGCCGGAGGTCACAATGCTCCGCCACGCGGACCGATGCAGCTGACGCCGGATGGAGAGCCGATTTATGGGGAACGTGACCGCATCGATCCTGCGAAGTTTGTTGAAATCGGCCTGCCGTTTTGGTTAGCGGGTGGTTACGGCCGGATCGGCAAACTCAACGAGGCACAAGCGCTTGGAGCCAAAGGCATCCAAGTTGGCACGGCGTTCGCGTTTTGCGAGGAGTCCGGATTTGAACCAGAGATCAAGGCGAACATTCTGGCATCGGTGAAGCGCGGCGATTTGAAAATTCACACCGACGCGTTTGCCTCGCCTACTGGGTTTCCCTTTAAGGTGGCACAAGTGAAAGGCAGCATCGCGGATCCTGAGGTTTACCAAGAACGCGGACGCGTATGCGACCTCGGAGTGCTGCGTGAGACTTATCAGAAACCGGATGGCGGCATTGGATTCCGTTGTTCCGCCGAACCAGAGGATATTTATGTTTCTAAAGGAGGCGATCCGGCCATGACAGCGGGCCGTATTTGTCTGTGCAATTCGCTTTGCGCGTCGGCCGGGATCGGCCAACTCCGCCAAGGCCTGGATGAGCCGCAACTCATCACCATTGGCGATGATCTTGACGCCGTGCGTGAATCGCTGCTCGCAGGGTGCGAGAGCTACTCGGCTGCGGATGTGATTGAGCGTCTGCTCGCTTGAGCGATGACGATGCGTTAGAGGTTTACTTTTGGCGCCTTGGGCAGCGACTTTTCGGTTTTTCCGAGTCCTCGTTGCGGAAGAGGAATTTAGCCAAGGCGATGAGCCAGATCACCGCGGCGATGGCCCATGTCCAGGCGGCGTAGATGAGATGGGAAACCCGGAGGTTCGGGAGGAAATCACAGCTCATGCGGGTGGTCGCTGCGAGGATAAGCAAGCCGATGACCCAGCGTAGCCAAACGATTTTTCCGGTTAGTAGATCGTGGCGTCCAGCGTGGCCGAGAATCACCCGGGTGCCGACGGCCAATGTGGCCAGACCGATTCCAGTGACAAAGAATAAATGGAGTGATCCGACGCGTGCCAAAGGCCAGACTGCCGCGCAGATGAGTCCCGAGGCCAGACCGATCACCGCCCAGCGCACGGCGTTTCCGGGCGTGGTGGAAAGTTTTGCCCGGCGGAAAACCGGGGTTTCCCGTAAGAACCAAACGAGAATCACCATAGCGCGCAGTAATTGCCCTGCTAGTGCATTTCCTGTAACTTCTAGAGCGAATCCCGCGATCATCAATAGTCCGGCGATAATCGCCGAGATTGCCTTCGGCCACCATCCGCTTGGTGGGTTTGGTGCGTCAACGAACGAATGGCTGCTATTCATGCCGAAAAACCGCGGCAATACGTAAGGTCCAATGCCCATCAAAGGAAGCAATAGAAATCCTTGGAATAACCAGAGTCGTGCGAACTGCCACTGCATGGGTGTTGGGCTCGTATTCCAAGCCAGAAATCCCGCTGCCACCGCCGCGCCGAGAATGCCTGTGAAAGCAAGGATGAAGCCGGGTGGTGGCGTGTCGCGATGACCGAATATCCAGCGGCCTGCCATGCCGGCAAAAAGTGTTAGTAATAGCACGCAGAATACCGCGTCGCCCGCATGGGCTTTTCCCATCGCGTGGCTCAACACGGTGAGTGACCATAACAACAGAATCAGTAAAAACTCGCCGCAAAACCATGAACGGTTGCCAGCCAGGCGGGGGAAGGCCGTGCCGATGAAGCCCAGAACAAAAGCCCCCATGAAGCCTTCGATCATGATGCGGGTGTGGGCTTCGCCGGGATAAAAATGAATCCATCCGGCATACAACATAGGCCACATCATCACGCCCCAGATTCCAGCCATCACCCCAAAGGGAAAAAACACCCGATATGGTTCCTCCAACACTATCTGGCACACGCGTTTCATATGGCGGGAGCATGGAATGGGTAAGTTGGCTGATTCAAGAAATTAAATTCGTGAATCAGGCGAGTGAGGTGCGCGAAACAAGTTTGCGCACCCTGCGGGAAAATGCTCTCCGGTATCGATCCGTGGGGGGGGAAGAAGTTGATCGTGGATGACGATCATGCCTATGCAGCCAAATCAATTGGCGGAAACGGTTTTCTAGCCCATGTTCGGTTATCTCGATCTCTCACGGTTCAGTCAGAATTGCCCCGCTTTTGCCGATTCGCTGTGGCTTGAAGCGGGCATCCGTCGGTGTCTCGGGCTGTTCCAGAGCGGTCGGGACTTTCTTCAGGATCTCTCCGAACGCCACAATACCGAAATTCTCCTGACTACCTTCTTCGAGAGCCTCAAGAGCCAACGCCGCCTTGCCCTGCTCACTGACATTCTTGCCCAAGTTCAGGCCCATATGCGTCGGGCGATGCCCGATCCATTCGCGACTTTCAAGTGTCTGGACGCACGGGTGTCCGGTTGAATAGAATTCAGATTTCCAGAAATTACTTAAAATGAGTCGATTAGGCACAGAAAAGCGTGTGACGGATTTGAACTCTGCGATGAAGATGTTAAAGGGACAGATAATAAAACAGAAAAATTTATTGCTTGGTCTGGAACTGCGGCGATAGGGTGGGTTTGTGAGAAGAGCGCGATGGTTGGCGGAGTTGGGGGATTCGGTTTCGAAGCCGGCGATTTACCATTGTGTTTCGCGGGTGGTGGATCGGCGATTTGTTTTTGGGGAGCGGGAATGCGAGGCGTTCCGGATGTATCTGCGGATGTATGAAAACTTTTCGGGGTGTCGGGTGCTTTCTTACTGCCTGATGTCCAATCACTTCCATTTGCTATTGGAAGTGCCGCCTATGGTGGAGGGCGGGCTGTCTGACGAGGGGTTGTTGCATCGGTTGTCCGCGCTATATTCCGAGGCTGTTGTGGCGGAGGTGGAGGGGGAATTAGTGGAGGCGAGAAGGACTCAGAATGAGAGTTGGTCGGCGGAGGTGCATGCGCGTTTTTCCTATCGGATGCACAGTTTGAGTGAGTTCATGAAGGGCTTGCTGATCCGTTTTACGCGCTGGTTCAACCGAATGCATGAGCGGACGGGGACGCTGTGGGAGGAGCGATTCAAGAGCGTGATCGTGGAAAGCGGGATCGCGGCGCGGACGATGGCGGCTTATATCGATCTCAATCCGGTGCGTGCAGGAATGGTCAAAGATCCGGCGGACTATCGCTGGAG
>CAYRLT010000655.1:0-4537 GCA_964425095.1 uncultured Luteolibacter sp. | reverse complement strand
CTAGAGCCACTCAGCGGACACAGCGTTTCATACGCTGGGTGCGGGTCTGGATCTACAAACAGGCTCCCTGGGGTGACTCCATCGCCCGTCTGAAGAAAGTCTGGGGCGGGATCTATTCATAGTTTTCCACACCGATCATTCATGGCATTCGCGAAGAGTAACTGGCAGGCATACGGTCTTCGGGGCCGCCGAATTTCAACATTATGGGCTTGAGGCGGACTTTTTGGAAGAATTCATGGGTTCTCTGTTGGTTCCTCCATCCTTACCGACATGCGATAAAATCGCGGATTGCATGCGTATGGGTGATGCCCAGGTCTGGTCGCCCGACTCCCCGACGCTCTATGATCTCTCCATCACGCTTGGTGAGGACACGGTGACTTCCTCCGTCGGACTGTGAGAGACAAGACTCGCCACCAGCCACCGTGCTGCGGAATTGTTGAAACATAGGAGGCAGCGCCCACCACTTCTCCCCGATCATCGATCCTAACATCATTTTTCTCTGCAGTTTTCACCACCAAAGCAAATTCCCAGCATGTCACCCGGCCAGGACGGATGCATGATGGACTGCCCTCCTCCGGCCACAACGACCTCATCAAGGCACTTCGAGAAAGCAGGAGGTCGAGCGATCGCCCGGATCGTCGCGCAGTGTCGTGGCGAAACTCATTCCGGCCAGCGGAATCAGTTTGCGCCCTTGGAAACTCGTGGAATAGTGCGCGGCCGCTAATTCGAGGCAAGGCTGTGCCAATCATCCGCTGCTGCAACGCAGGGTAACACCGAGGATCCATGAGGACGCCAGCCTTGTCTCTCGATTGACCGAATGAGGTGAGCGCAGGCCAGGAAACCCATTTGCCGTTCTCCAGACGGAAGGCGACATCTGCATTTATTTATTACTGTGTGCTTGGATCATCGGACGGCCTTTCCAGTCCAATTGGATTTTTCCACCCACTAGCCCAGGGAACATGCCGTTACCGGATTGCCGACGGAATCGCTGGCGTCAGCTGCCACGGTTGAGGCGAAGGCGCGGCGTTGAGTCGCACTCGTTTTCGTGACGGGATTGTTCAACCAGACGGGAGGGGTGTTGTCGGTATCCACCGCGACCCGTTGCTGAAACCCTGGTGCCGTCCTCAAACCCGAATCATTGGCGGAGCAGTCCGAACTCAGTCGCCAGAAGTTGCAGGCGGTGGTGGATTTGCTGAATACCAAAATCAAGCGAGAGAAATCCGAATGGATCGACCGCAAAGAAGCAAAATCGGAAGGGCAACGTGCTGAGCGGGTAATCTTAGAAGAGACGGAAACCTTCATGGAACCTGATTTTTTTCGCATCTTTAAGATTCGCTGCTTGAGTCCGTATCAGGAATCTCTTGGAATCTTGACATAACCACCATGCCTGCTAATTACTGTTAATCCTCAATCACCAGTCCAAATGTCTCGAAAAAGCATCAACACACCTCGCGAAAAAGCCATTTACGAAGAAGATTTGAAGATCGTAAAACGCAGGTTGGAAGCAGGCCGCAAAGCCAAAGCAGACAAACAGGCGGAGCGTTCCAGTCAAGATGCCGAAATAATCACGAAACATCCTGGATCCAAAATGGCCCGGCGGTCTTCCGGCACTCCATCGATCACTTCGCCTACGAAACCATCGACATCAACCAATCGAAAGAATTTCTCTGACGAAGAAAGTCACCCCCGCGGCACTCGGTTCTCGTCGGTTAGCGCTGGCACCGAATCACCACGCGCGATTAAGAAAATTTACTGCAGCACCGGATTATTCGGGAAAAGCTATTTTCTGGGACACTAGAGCGCCGATACATGCGGAAGCCGCTATCTGGATTCAATCCGGGCAGTGTTTTTTGTCATTGCCGTATTACCGCCGGCCCGCAAGATGTTGCCAACTCCGCCGCTGTTCAGAACGTCATTAACCGGTGGAGAGGTAAGTTCACTTACAGATTGGCAATAGCCGTCGGCCTGACCATCCCTCACCACCCACAACCGCGCTCCGTATTAGGATGGGCGCGGTTTTTTTATGGCTGATTCAAAAAGTGTTCACATCTTGCGTTCATACCCACCCTAAATTCGAGGGTCCGGTCAAAATCTTTGATGATAGGTTCCTCTTCCTTACTGCTCTTTCGGCACCGGTCCGATGGTTCCCCCTTCGACAAACTCCGCCTTGATGGGGGTGTTTCGGCGGTCGTATCATCCCAATCGGGCAGGTTGTAGGAACCTGTCCGGATGCCGTGGGATTCAAGTCCATCAAGGAAGGCCTGCTCCTGGCCGCCCGGCATGGGCTTCCTGCGGTCTTCGCGCACCAACATCACCACACGGCGGTGCCCTAGATCAACCAGTCGGTGCACCGCTCGTGTGATGGCGGGCGACTTGCGGATGGTGGCGCCTGCGATCGGAAGCCCCGCCGACCGCCCTGCCAGCGCGAAAGCGGGAATATCGCCCTGCGCGAACCATTCGAGCACGGCGCGCGATCCCGCGATCACCACCCAGGCATCCGAAGGATGATCGAGAACGTGGCGTTTCACACGGTTCACGTCGAAGCTGAGGTCGGTGAGCGTCTTCGCGGCGAAGGCCACCGTATGGCCGTTACCCTCGAGGCGGTCGAGAATGTCGCGATGGTAGGAAACGCTCCGATCTTCATCCTCAAAAGGCAGGATCGTCACGCGGAAACCGGCCGGATTCTGCTGCTCGGGCAGCCGTGCCTTGCAGCACCGCCCGCTCCCCTGAGACACGAGGAACTCTTCCTTTTCAAGCAAGCCCAGCGCGGCACGCATAGTCTTGTGGTTCACCCCGAGGCGCTCGGCCAGCAGCCGATAGCCGGGAATTTCATCCCGCAGCCCACCGTGCAGGATTTCGCTGCGGAGATGGGCCGCCACTTGCTCGGCGACGGATTTTGCAAAGAATGGATTCACACATCAACCAGACCCCAAAAGGTGCTGGAAGCCAAGAAGAAAATTATTGAATCCCGCTGCGGGTTGCTTCAATTCCATACATGTCCGCTTGCTGATTAAGAAAAAGTATAGGCCTAACCATAAAAAAACCCATGAAACCCAAACGCCCCCTCCGCTCCTTCCTAGCCCTCGCCGGCAGCTCCCTGCTCGCGATGTCCTCCGCAAACGCCTTGACCTACACGTGGGACCCCACCAACGTCACCGGCTCGCCCCCTGCCACTCTCGACTGGTTCACCGGCGGTCCCAACACGCTAGGCCTCTGGACCGGTGCCGCCGTTCCGCTCAGCGCCTCCGACACCGAAATCCGGTTTTTCGCAGACACCTCCACTTCGTTGCCAAACACGGCGGTCCCGTCCACGCAGATTGTAAATCTCAACAACGGCGGCTCGGCATTCGAGTTGGGCACTCTGACGCTTAACGGCAAAGGTAGCGCGTCGGGTGGAGCCAGTCTCACGATGACCCTTCAGGGCGATGCCCTGAACTTCTCTGGGGCCACCGGCACGATCAGCTTCAATAGCGTCAAAAACGTCACTCCCAACCCTGACCCCGTCGTCAATTACAACGTTAACAACAACATCCAGCTCGGCACGATCGGCAGCGCATCCGCGCTCACCCTCACCGGCAACGGCGACAACACCGGAACAACCACATACAACATCGGCGGCGCCATCTCGGAACTGCAGGCTGGCGGCGGCAGCATCCTCAAGTCCGGCACCAGCACGGTGAACATCACCGGCGCCATCAACATCACGGGTGCCGTGACGGTCAGTAGCGGTATCCTGAATCTGTCGAACAGCACCATTAATGCCTCTACGTTGACGGTCAATGGCGGCACGCTGTACCTGACGGGCAACGCCAACCCTACCTCGGGTTCCATGACGGTCAACACCGGTGCCACTCTCTATATCGGCAACAACACTGCCACCCAGTTCGGCCCATCAGGGGTCTACAGTGGTAACATCTCCACCGGGACTGGCGGCACCCTGCGGCTTTGGAGCACCTCCGCCCAGGAATTCAGCGGGATCATCAGCGGTTCGGGTGGGATCTATAAGTCCTACGGCGGCACGCTCACGCTCTCCGGTGCCAATACCTACACCGGCAAGTCTGAATTCAAGCCGAATACGACCACCGGCTTCCAAGTGAACGTCTCATCATTTGACTACATCACGAGCGGCACCTATGCCAACCACGGCTTGGGCAGCTCCCTCGGTGCTCCAACAACGGCGCTCAACGGAACGATTGAGCTCGGCGACGGTGGCAAAAGGGCAAACGTCAATCTGAATTACACTGGTACGGGTGAGACGACTGACCGCGTGATTAATGTGGGACTCAACAGCAGTTCTTCACAGCAGATCACTCAATCGGGCACCGGCCTCCTTAAGTTTACCAGTAACCTTACAGGATCAGGTGCATCAACCCCAAGTGGCGGGCTGATTCTGGATGGTAGCGCGAGTGGCACTGGCGAAATTTCCGGAAATATTCCTAATTTTTATGCGGGCGCTAAGCTTACCAAATCCGGCAGCGGCACCTGGACGCTTTCCGGGACGAACGCATACACCGGCGTCACCACGATCACTGGCGGC
>CAYRLT010000654.1:0-2099 GCA_964425095.1 uncultured Luteolibacter sp. | reverse complement strand
GAGTATTTTATTCCTTTTTCAGCGCAAGCAAATTAATTTTTGGAGGAAAGCCGATTTTTGAAGCTAAAGGTGAATTGATCGGTCAGGATGATGGGAGTTATCAAAAGCCAGGAGTTCCTAAATGGATCGCCTGGGAGGATGAGGTTGTGGTGAAGAAGTAGTGAGCAGTGGGCAGTCATCAGTTGGCAGTCGCCAGTCAGCAATCGGCTGTTGGAAAGGAAGATTGATTTTAAAGTTCATCGGAAATGAATTATTTGGGGAAATTTAACAAAAGATGAAAGGGATTACAAATGATCGGTAGAAGATTTCAAGTTATTTTCATGGCTTTCTTGATTATTATAATTTCTCATAATGCTATGTGGGCGCAAAATATCACCGTGAAAGAAGCGTTGCAGAAGACTTTGATTCTCGTCTATCCTGAAAACGGAAGACCCGTGGATCTGACTGTTGCAGGGGAATTGCAAAAAGAATTGATGCCCCAGGCTAAACTCATGACTTTGAATGAGAAGATTTCTTTAAAAGGGCAAAATGTTTTTCGAGTTGCCATTATTGATGAGCCTGGCGCCGAAGGTCCTGAAAAATATGGGATGCGTCCGCCAAAAGATAAAGACTGGATGTTTCTTAGAATTTCAGCCTCTGGTGAAGGAGAACTAATGGCTTCCAAACCCAGTCTCCTTTACATGCTCTATTGTCAACTGCGCGACAAGTGGCTAGATAAGAAGGTTGTCGATCTGGAAAAGGGCATTCTGCAGACAACCACCTTTGTTTGGGTCGAAGGCAATGACGGAGGTTGGCCCTTCCGTGCTCGTACACCTCGTCACTATGACGCGGAAACCAGCATTCAGGAATTGGCTCGCCTCGGTTGTGACCACGTCGTCGTCAATGCGGTGGCGAATAACGCTCCTTATGAACAAGGACCGCCTGGAGAAATTTACTATCGTTTTTACTATGGCAATACCGACCTGGATCAATATGCCGAGACGGAGTTGAGCAAGGGTATTTATCCGCCAGAGTATTTGCAAGCCAATATGAATTTTACCAAAGAAAACGTCAAGCTGGCGGCCAAGTATGGCTTGACTCCAGGGCTTTTCATCACCGCCCCTCGTTCGGTCCAGGATGAGTTGTTGGAGCGCTATCCTTTTTTGCGTGGTGCTCGCATCGACCATACGTTTCGTTGTTTCAAGCCGCGCTACACACTGACGCTTGCTCATCCCGTTGTGCGCTGGCACTATGCTGAGCTGATGAAACAGTTCATGCGCGAAATCCCGGAACTGGCTTACATGGGTTGGCGCACCAACGATGCCGGCGCCGGTTTCGAGTATACGGTAACCACCTATGCTGGAAGAAATGGCGGGCCGTATCTCATCCGCGAATGGAAATCCGACAAAGAGATCGCCAAGACGGCTGGCGCCAACGTTCTGCGCTACATCAAGCTTTTGCGGGATGCAGCTTCCGAGATCAATCCCAATTTTCGCGTTATTTCCAGCCTTGGCTCATTTCCTGCGGAAGGGCAGTATATCCTCGATGGCATGGGTGACCGACTTGACCTTTCCGTTTCCCTCGCCGACACCGCTGATCCGGCAAAATGGAAAACGCAGACTGACTTGCTGCAAAAGGATTCGTACTTGTTCAGCGGCGCTGGATTGACGAGTCCCTATATTCAGGGAGTCTCCTTTCCATGGCTGTGTTTCGAGAATCTGCGCAAGCTGGTCGCTAGAGATCTTCGCCGCATCAGTCTCGGCGTGCAATCAATCTGTCTGGCACCGTATGATATCAACCGACAGGTCTTTCACGCTTATCAATGGAATGAACAGCTCGACATCGATCAAATGATTTTGGAAATGGCTAAGCAGTGGGTCGGCGCGCAGCAGGCTGACAAACTGGTGCAGGTGTGGCGGACTATGGATCAGGTCGTTCGAGATTTTCCACCAGTCACGCTTTATGATGGATATGGCTTTTATACCTTACGCCCTTGGGTGCGGCCATTTGTCCCGGACATCAGCAAAATTCCAGGCTCCGAGCGTGCCTATTATGAGAAATTTCTCAATGCGATTTTTAATAATCCCAATTTGGTGGATTTTGCCGCCGATGCCCTTTGG
>CAYRLT010000653.1:0-17771 GCA_964425095.1 uncultured Luteolibacter sp. | reverse complement strand
CGAAAATGGATGCAAGCGATACCGACTGGTGATCAACCCGGCGCATCAAAACATAAGAGGCTGTCTTAAAAATGGCAGGGACCGTTTCTCCGAGCGGTCCTGCGAATGAAAAGTGAACGCGGTCATCCATGAAAAATGCTTAAAAATCATATCATGGCATATCGTTCACACCTCATTCTCGCGGACCGCTCGGAGAGACGGTCCCTGCCTATGGCAATATTCAAACAGGCTCTAAGAGATTTTTTCACCGCCAAGCCGCAAAGGATCGCAAAGGGGTTAAAAATAGAGGTGAAAACTGGGATATCAGGGGATGATCCAACCAGAAAACCCTGATTCTTATTGAGAATATTCTTTGCGTCCCTTTGCGACCTTCGCGGCTTTGCGGTAAATCCAATGTTATTTGAATGCGTCTATTCCGACCCCCGACTCCTTGACTTGCGCAGGGCCCGAAATGACGGCAGGGTGCGTGGCATGCTTCGTTTGATCTTCATTTCCCTCGCCCTCGTTGGCTTTGTCCGCGGGCAATCCTATGCGCCGAGCCCCGATCGGCCGCCGCAGCTTGCCCGCGAATTCCGTGGTGCATGGATCGCCACGGTTCACAATATCGATTGGCCAAGCGCCAAGGGCCTCAGCTCGGCCTCCCAACAATCAGAACTCCGCGCGATCCTCGACAAGGTTTCCGCATTGAAAATGAATGCCGTGGTTTTTCAGGTCAGGCCGATGTGCGATGCGCTCTATCAATCGTCGATCGAACCATGGAGCCCGTGGCTCACCGGCACGATGGGCCGCTCGCCGGGCTATGATCCTCTCGCCTTCTGTATCAAGGAGGCGCATGCCCGGGGAATCGAGGTGCATGCTTGGTTCAATCCATTCCGCGCGCTTTCCAACAATTCCCAGGAAACCTGCGGGAATCATATCTCGCGCAGCACACCTGGCATCACCAAGCGCTACGGCACGATGACCTGGTGCGATCCCGCCAG
Organism: uncultured Luteolibacter sp.; assembly: GCA_964425095.1. Taxonomy (GTDB): domain Bacteria; phylum Verrucomicrobiota; class Verrucomicrobiia; order Verrucomicrobiales; family Akkermansiaceae; genus Luteolibacter. The sequence goes on along the minus strand of CAYRLT010000653.1, from coordinate 16,791 downwards.
CCCGGAGGCCCGCGCCCGCGCGCTCAATGTGATCCTTGATGTGGTCCGCCGCTACGACGTCGATGGCGTGCATCTCGACGACTATTTTTACCCCTATCCCACAGGCACGCTGCAGTTTCCCGATGGCAAAAGCCCCTCGCAACGGCGGGGCTACATCGATGGTTTCGTGAGCAACCTATACTCATCGGTGAAAAAGCAAAAATCGTGGGTGCGGGTAGGCATCAGCCCGTTCGGCATTTGGCGGCCGGGCGTGCCATCCGGGATCGAGGCGGGCCTCGATAGCTATGAGCAACTCGCCGGGGACTCACGCAAGTGGTTGAAAAACGGCTGGGTCGATTACCTCGCGCCGCAACTTTACTGGCGGATCTCCCCGCAAAAACAAAGTTTCCCCGCCCTCTTGGGGTGGTGGCGGGACCAAGGCAGCCGCCCGGTCTGGCCCGGCATCGCGACGGATCGCATCGGCGGACCGGAAGACCGGCGGGCGGCATCGGAAATCACCAACCAGATCGATCTCAGCCGTAAAATCGGTAAAAACTGGAACGGCCACATCCATTGGGGCGCCAAAAGCTTGATCACCAACAAGGGCGGCATCGACACCAAACTCGCCGGCACCTACACCCAACCCGCCGCCGTGCCGCCGATGCCGTGGTTGAATAAAGATACCCCCGCCGCGCCAAGCGTCAGCGCGTCCGTGCAGGGCGAAAACACGGTAGTCCGTTGGTCGCCCGATGGCAAAACCGCGAAAATCGCCGTGCAGGCCCGCAATGGCGGCACTTGGCGCACGGTCAAAATCGGCTCGGCAAGCAGCGGTCAGGCGACCATCCCGCGTGCGGACGCCATCGCAGTGACCGCTCTCGACCGTTTTGGCAACGCCAGCGCGCCGAAAATTCTGGGCGTTCAGTGATGTCCCACTCATCCGCAACCCTTTGAAAATCCACCCGAATCTCCTGCTGCTCACGTGCGTGGTGCCCGTTCTCGGATGGTCGGCATGGCAGCCGTTTGACACGCTCACGTGGTGGCTGGAAGTCGCGCCCGTGTTTCTCGGGTTCACCGCGCTTTTCATCGCCCAGACGAGGAGCGCTTGGCGGCTTTCCAATTTCGCTCTTTGCCTCATCGGCATGCACATGCTCCTGCTCATCGTTGGCGGCCATTACACTTACGCCCGCGTCCCACTGGGAAATTGGGTGGCCGAAGCCTTCGATCTCTCCCGAAACCACTATGATCGGCTCGGCCACTTCGCCCAAGGACTGGTGCCCGCCGTGATCTGCCGCGAGATTTTCATCCGACTCCACGTCATCACGCGCCGCAGGTGGCTCGGCTTCTGCGTGGTTTCAGTCTGCCTTGCGATCAGCGCCACTTACGAACTCATCGAATGCGCGACGGCGCTCATTTCCGCAGAGGCGGCAGACTCATTTCTCGGCACTCAGGGAGACGTCTGGGACACTCAAAGCGACATGTTTTTGGCAGGAATAGGCGCGCTGATCGCCGTGCTGCTGCTTCCACGGATTCACGATCGCTCGATCGCCCTTTTGGGAAAACGCGCCGCTCTGGCATGATCCGATCCACCGTCAAATTTTCTGCAATCTCGCTGGCTTCACCCAATGCCTTAAAGATTCTCATGGAGAAGCGAAACGTGTCCGCCGCTCCTTAAGGAGATTCGCTGTTTCATATGCGCCGCTTGAACCTGAATCTGCGGTTCATTCCTCTTTTCAGATTAAATGGATGCCCCTCCGTCTTTCTTCGCCCTTGTCAGGCCGCGTTTCCCTGTCTTGACTGCCCGTCCAATCAATTTCCCACTGTGAAAGCCCACGAACTCTACACCGCCGTCGATCCCGCAATTGTCACTCAAATGCTCGATTGGTTTCGCAGTAATGACCGCAATGTTTACAAATCCGCCGTCGCCACCCTTGCCGGAAACCGCAAGCTGCGCCCAGTATTCGTCGAGAAAAAACCCCTCGTCGATCAATACGCCTGGATTCACAAAACCCTGAAAATCAACGCCTGCAACACCATCGGCGAACACCTCCTGCAAGCCTACCTGATGGCCGGCCAGCAATCGATGCTCGCGATGTTCTGTGACGGCATGGGCATCCCACACGATGGCAAGGGCTCGGTGGTCGGGAATCTCCCAAAACAACTTGAGGCCGACCGCCTCGCCACCACCATCGACCGCCTAGTCGATCTCTTCGATCCCAAACTGCTCACGCTTTACCTCCATTGCTTCAACATGCAGGTCGACGGCGGTTGGTCCGGGCTCACCGAAAAACTCGCATCCGACGAGCGTCTCGTGCTCGCGTGAGCTCATCTTCTCTTCCGCTGATCACTGCTTACTGATCACTGATCACTCCCCCATGCCCAAGGTCTACGTCAGAACCTACGGTTGCCAAATGAATGAGCGCGACTCGGAGCAAGTCTTGCGTACATTTACCGAAGGCGGCTACACGGTCACTCCCAACGAGCATGATGCCGACGCGATCCTGATCAACACCTGCTCAGTCCGCGATCAGGCGGAGCAAAAGGCGCTCGGCAAAATGGGCAACATGATGCACGCCAGCCGCGACCGGAAACACGTGGTCTATGGCTTCATGGGTTGCATGGCCCAGTCCCGCGGCGAGGAGTTGTTCAAAGCCGTTCCGAGCCTCGATGTCGTGGTCGGCACGCAAAAATATCACAAGGTGTTCGAATACGTGGACACCATCCTCCAACGGCGGCTCGAAGCCCGCATGGACGATCCCACCTACTCATTGCGTGGCGCATCCGTCTGCGATGTCGCCGAAGAAGAAGGTTCGCAAAACACCATTCGCGATCACATCGCCAAGCCCCGGGAAGCCTCCGCTTTTGTTTCCATCATGCAGGGTTGCAACATGCGGTGCTCGTTCTGCATCGTCCCGGACACCCGCGGCAAGGAACGCGGCCGGCCGATCCATGACATCGTCGGCGAAGTCCGCCACCTCGCGGCCAACGGCGTAAAGGAAGTCACTCTGTTAGGGCAAATCGTCAATCTCTATGGCCGCACCGAGTTTCCACGGATCGATGGCAAATCGCCGTTCGTCCAACTCCTCGAAGCCGTGCATCAAATCGAAGGCATCGAGCGCATCCGCTTCACCTCCCCTCATCCGATCGGTTACCGCGACGACCTCATCGCCGCATTCACCTATCTGCCGAAACTTTGTTCGCACATTCATTTCCCGATGCAGAGCGGCTCGGACCGTATCCTTCGCGAAATGCGTAGGCCGTATAAGAACGAAAAGTTCATCGAGATCTGCGAGAAAATGAAAGCCGCCCGCCCGGGCATCGCGATCACCACCGACATCATCGTCGGATTCCCCGGCGAGACCGAAGAGGATTTCCAAGCAACCATCGCGACTGTCGAGCGCCTCAAATTCGACAACGCCTTCGTCTTCCGCTACTCAAAACGCCGCAACACACCGGCCGCGGAAATGGAAAAACAGCTCGAAGAAACCGTCAAGGAGGAGCGCAACCAAAGATTGCTGGAAGTGGTGGACCGCCTAGCCAAAGCCAGCAATGCCGCACTCGTCGGCACCCGCCAGCAAGTCCTCTGCGAAGGCCCGTCCAAAACGAATGCCACCCGTCTATCAGGTCGTTCCTCGCAGAACAAAGTTGTCATCTTCGATGGCGACGCCGAACGCCTCATCGGCCAAATCCTCGACATCCAAATCGAAGAATCCGGAGGCTTTTCGCTCTTCGGCACCGCCTGCCTGCAATAAAATCACCGCCCTATGCAATTTGGCCCTTCACTCCTGAAACTCAGCCTCCTTGCACTAACATTAACGGCAGGCTGCAAGCAGAAGTCGAGGGCTTCGGATCCGGTGGTCGAGGCGGCGCGCAGCCAGATCGGCGTCACAGTGGAATACAACCCGGCCTATGAAAAGCTAGCTTATCCAGGCGGCGATGTAACGCGGCAGCGCGGTGTCTGCACTGATGTCGTGATACGAGCCCTGCGTGACGCACGCGTCTTCGACCTCCAGCAGGCGGTTCACGAGGACATGAAGGCGAACTTCAACGTGTATCCGAAGCTGTGGGATCTCAAATCCACCGATCCCAACATCGACCATCGCCGTGTGCCAAACCTTCAGACCTACTTCAAGCGCATGGGTTGGGAGTTGAAGATCAGCAGTGACCCGAACGACTACCAACCTAACGATCTAGTCACCTGCAAAGTCGACTCCGGTCGTCCTCACATCATGATCGTCTCCGACCGCTGCAATAGCAAAGGCACGCCGCTCATCATTCACAATCTAGGCAGCGGCACCCAGGAGCAAGACGGGCTCTTCACATGGACGCTCACCGGGCATTACCGACTGTCGGCGACCAAAGCGGGCCGTTGATATCGAGTTAAATGGGCCGGTGGCATGGCGCCCTGAAATCCTCCTTCCACCCTTGCTCCGATCCCGCCGTTTCTCATCGTTTGCGATGTCGGCCACAGCATCGATCTCTACGCGAGGCCGATGCCGCCGAAGACAACGCCGCTGCCAAGGAAATCGCCGTCGCCGCCCAAAAACTCCATCCGCCAGACCTTCAACCGCCGCGTCATCGAGTAGTTCCTAGCGGGCAGGGATGGACCTCCGGGCCGTCCGGCGAATGAAAAGCGGATGACCAAGCCCAAGCAAAGCCCGAAAGACCTCTCTTGGGCACTCCATCCGCACCTCATTCGCTCGGACCGCCCGGAGGTCGGTCCCTGCCCTTGCACCTCGCCTACAAAACAGCCGAGCGTCCGACTGATATCAATCCGCGAGGGGCACTGAGCTGCTGGTGAAATTGTAGTGTCCGGATTCCACGGTGAAGACTTGGCAGCCGTTTTCCGTGCCGAGGTGTTTTATGCCGGAGGCTTGGGCCACAGGCTGGCCGCCTTCGCGGATGTCATCGACGGCTGCCGCTGGCAGAAAAATCTTAGCGGTCGTATTGGGTGGCACTTCGATCTCGAAGCTGCCATTGCGCCCGTCGCGCTTCCAATTGCTAACCATTTTTCCGTAAATCGAGCCGCTGGTGGTATTGGCGTAGGTCAAGTCGCCGACGAGTTTGGGTTTGATGAGGAATCGCTTCATGCCGTAGCGCTCGGGGTCCGGCAGGATACCACCGATGGCTTTGGTGAAATACCCGGAAATGCCGGTATAACAGGTGTGGATGAGGCTGCTATCTCCCTCGATTTTCCAGTATTCGGGCCAGGTGGTTTCACCGCGCTTGAGGAAGCAGCCGTAGCCCGGCATCTCATCGCGGTTCAGGCAGCGATATAACAAGTCGGCGCGTCCGGCATCCTCGACGAGGTATTTGAGCAGGATGGGCAAGCCCGAACTGCCGGTGTCGAGGTAGGGTTTGCGGGTGGAGATTTCCTCGACGAATCCCGCATAGACGGCTTCGCGTTCGCTTTCCGGAGTGATACCGACGTAGAGCGGGAATGCCATCGCGAGTTGGCGGCCATCGATGTAGCGTTTGTTTTGTGGATCGTAGAAATGCTTGTGGGCATTGGTTCGCAGGTCGTCGAGGCGCTTTTGATAGATTTCCGCGTCTGCTTCATTGCCGAGGATTTTCGCCGCTTGTACGAAGATCATCAGATCGTAGGCATAGACACAGTTGTTGAAGAGATGAGCTTCCGGTTTGTCGCCGTATTCGCTGCCGTGCGGGGTGGCCCAGTCGCCGAGGAAGCGCGAGGCGCTGTCGTAGGGAACGAGGACGCCTTGTTCGGAAATCGAGTTGTTGAGGAAATCGAGCCACTTTTTGATCGGTTGGTAGGCGGTCGCGAGCTGGCGTTTGTCGCCATAGGCCTTGTAGTATTCCCAACTCATGGTCACCGGAGCGCTGCTCCACAAGGTGCCGCCCGCGCCTTTGTAAATCTGGGGCGCGATGGTGTTGATGAATCCGTCCTCGCGTTGCACGTCGAACCAATCTTGCGCGACCTTGCGGTAGTAGGCGGCGGACTCGAAATGCGGGATCGCGCAACCCCATGAACAGGCCAGCGCGATTTCCCCATATCCGTAGCGCTAGCGGTGCGGGCAGTCCATCGTCACGCCGTTGACGGTATTAGCGACGAAGGTCCGCAGGTCGGTCTCATAGATTTTGTTGAACAAAGGCTTGGAGGATTCAAAATGGCCGGTTCGCGTGAGGTCGTTGCTGATGATGTGGCAGGTGAGGTCGCTGAGTTCCGGTTTGTATCCCAAGCCGTGCACGGTGATCCAGCGGCCGGCGGTGTAGTTGAAGCGGTGGCTGAAGCTGCCGGTGCCCGTTGCATCGTGGATGTAGCGGCTTTCCTGGTTGTATTCCATGATCTGCCCTTCGCGGGTGGTGGTGGTGAGCCGAACGACTTGTCCTTCTTTGCCGTTGCGTAATTTGAATTCGATCCAGCCGGTGAAGTTACGGCCCATGTCGTAGGTGTGGAATCCATCGCCTTCGGTCACCGATACGGGCTGGAGCGTTTCCAGCTTGCGGTCGGGTTCGAGGAGCTGCGCGGAGAGAATCGCATCTTTCTGATAGATCGAGGCATTGGCCCATGCACTGTCATCGTATTCCGCCGTGTTCCATCCGGTGATCTGTGCGCGCGCATCGATTTGTTCGCCGCCATATTCTCCCTTTCCCCCACCCTTCCACGGGCCGAGGTTTTCGCTATGGCTGACACGGCACTTCCAACTTCCATCGCTGTGCAGACTGATGCCGCCGCTCATGTCGATCTGGCATTTGAAGATCGAATCCTGCTTCCAGACACCTTTGCCATAAGAGCCGTCGGCCCGCGCCCAGCCGGGACCGGTCCACACTGCGATCACATTATCGCCCACTTTCAAATGCGGTGCGATGTCATAGGTCACGTAGAACGCACGTTTCGCTAGATTGCTCACAGCCGGCGCCAGCACCTGCGTGCCAACGCGTTGGCCATTCACGTAGAGCTCGTGGTAACCGATCGAGCACACATGGGCGAAAGAATGTTGCGGCACGTTTTTCAAATCGAAGTTCTTCCGATACCAGATGTGTTTCACCTCATCGGCCTCCGCAAGGCGGATCCAATCGCCCTTCCAGTCGGATTTTTCTAGCAATCCCATCGAAAACCGCACATCCGAACTCCATGCGGTGGGGATTCCGTTCATGTCCCATGCTCGCGCTTTCCAGCGCGCCGCTTGGTTGGATCGCAGCGACACACCTGCAAACACGTTGTTTGCGGATTCCCCCGATTCCACTTTGCCGGAGTCCCACAACACAGGGGATCCGTTGCCATCGTCGCCTGTGACCACGATTTGCCAAGCAGTCTGTTTTTGAGCCCGCGTGTGATCCTCATCGATCAGCTTCCAGCTGAAACGCGGCTGCGCGGTGTCGACGCCGAGCGGATCAATCAGATACTCGCAGCGCAAATCCTCGACGCGCAAGGTCGTCTGACTTGTGGGAGCAATGTCGCCAGGGGCTTTCGTGACGGCATCCTTTTCCTGGCAGGCGATCAGCGAGATGATACTACAAACAACAGTTACTATTTTTTTCATGTGCGCGGGAAGGGTTGGGAGATCTGGCGTCTGGGTTTTGCGGGTGCGGCGTCGACATTGGATGCCAGACTGCGGAAAATCAATAGGGCGATGGCAAGAATGAAGAAGCGAGGAACTGAAATTTGCCTAGGTGCCGAAATTGGAAAGAGGAAGAGCGCCAAAGGAAATCCGCTTGTCGATGCCTCGATCCAATGCGATGGCTCGCGGCGTGATGAATCCAAAAAGGAACGCCATGGTCCCTGCCGCCATACTCGCCGTGCTGTTGGTATCCGCGCCTGCGGGGTGGAGTGAAGAGGAGGCGGGCCAGCCATTCTATTACAGGCAGGAGACCGGGCGAAAGCCCGTGTTCCATGAGTGCGAGGTGGCGGTTTACGGGGGCACCCCGGCGGGAGTGGCCGCCGCCATCCAGGCCGCCCGCATGGGCCGCAAGACTCTGCTGCTTTCCTTCAACCGGCATGCGGGCGGGATGACCTCGGGTGGCCTCACCGCTACGGATCTAGGGAAAAAGAGTTCCATCGGCGGGCTGGCGCTGGATTTTTACACCCGGATCGGGCGTCACAGTGATTTCAGTGCCTCGGCAGCGGAGGAGCTCTTCCTGACGATGCTCAAGGAGGCGGGTGTGACGGTGCTTTTTGAACAAGCTCTGGAGTCGGTCAAAATGAAAGACCAGCGCATCCTCTCCGCCACCATGGAGAAGGGAGAAACCATCAAGGCGTCCATGTTCATCGATGCGACTTACGAGGGCGATCTGATGGCGGCGGCCAAGGTGTCCTACCGCGTGGGCCGCGAGCCCAGTAACGCCTTCAATGAATCGCTGGCCGGCCAATGGCAGCAGATTTCCTGGAAGGGCGTCTATCAATTTTGCGGACTTCCCATCAGTCCTTACGTGGTGGCGGACGATCCGGCATCCGGCTTACTCCCGGAAATTTCTCCGGAAAAACCCGGTGAACCGGGCGATGGGGATTACCGGGTGCAGGCCTACAATTTCCGCATGTTGCTCTCAAACAAAGAGGGCCACATCCCCTTCCCGAAACCGCAGGGCTACAATCCCGCACGCTATGCCTTGCTGGCACGTTTCCTGAATGCCGACCCCGGCATCCAGTGGACGCTCAACTACACCACTCGCCCGATGACGGACGGCCCGGTCCAAATGAGAAACGGAGATTCAAACAATGCGGGAAGTTTCTCCTCGGACTACATCGACGGTTGCCACCGTTGGCCGGACGGGACTTACGAACCGGTTTCATTTTCCAAGCTGCCGCCGCCGCGCCGCGGCTTGCCGATGCCTTTCCGCGATCTCTATCAAAGACGGGAGCGCATGTTCCAAGACCACGTCACTTACCAGCAGGGTTTGATGTATTTCCTCGCCAATGATCCGCAAGTTCCGAAGGAACTGCAGGAACGCGTTCGGCGATTCGGTCTCGACCCCGCTGAATTCAAGGAAACGGCGCATTGGCCGCACCAGCTCTACATTCGCGAAGGCCGCCGCATGGTTTCCGAATACATCATGACGCAGGCTGACTGTGAATCGAAACAGACGACGGAAGATTCAGTCGGTCTCGCATCCTATCCGATGGACTCACATTTTTGTCATCGCGTGGTGGTGGAGGAAAACGGCAAGGCCACAGTGCGCAATGAAGGGGCCTTCGGCCATGGTTTTCCCAAACCCTATCCGGTGTCCTACCGCTCGATCGTTCCCAAGCAGGACGAGTGCGACAACTTGCTGGTGCCGGTTTGTTTATCTGCTTCACACGTCGCATACGGATCGATCCGCATGGAACCCGTTTTCATGATTCTCGGTCAAAGCGCCGGAATGGCTGCGGGGATTGCCATCCAAGATGGGGTGCCTATCCAGAAGGTCTCCTACGAAAAACTGAAGCCGCTACTCGTGGCCGCCGGGCAACGCCTGTAAATGATAGGTGTGCAGGCGCTTTTGGGGATTCAGGGATTCTTTTGGAGGAAATCCAGCAGGGCTTGCGCGGACTTTTTCGACATGCCGGGCAGGGTGGCGATTTCATCGGCGGTGGCGGCTTTGATGCGGGCGAGGCTACCGAATTTTTTCAGGAGGCGTTGTTTTCTGTTAGGTGATATTCCGTGGCATTCGTCGAGCAAGCTTTCATGCATGCGGCGGCGGTAGAGCAATGCGTTGTAGCCGTTGGCAAATCGGTGGGCTTCGTCGCGGATGCGCTGGACGAGTTTGAGCGCGCCTCGATCATGCGGAATGCGGATTGATTCACTGCGGCCGGGGATGAAGATTTCCTCGTGTTGCTTGGCGAGGCCGATGACTGGCAGGTCGTGCAGGCCGAGGGCTTGAAGTTCTCTAACCGCCATGCCCAGTTGGCCTTTGCCGCCATCGACGATGACGAGGTCCGGCAGCACGATTTTGGCGCGGCCTTCGCGGGCGAGGCGGCGTTGGGCTTCGACGGGAGATTCTTGGGAAAGATCGAGATCCGGATTGGCCGCGGAGTTTTCTAACAATATTCGTGAGTAGCGGCGGCGGATGACTTCGGCCATCGAGGCGAAATCGTCTTGGCCTTCGACGGTTTGGATGCGGTAGCGGCGGTAGTTTTGATTGTCCGGCAGGCCGTCGGTGAAGCGGACCATCGAGGCGACGATGTGATTGGATGAGACGTTGGAGATATCGAAGCATTCCATCACGTGCGGTGGTCCGGCGAGGTGGAGTTGCTCGCCGAGTTCCGCGAGGTCTTCGAGTGGCTTGACGGTTCCGGGGACGCCGCGTCCGCGGCTGAATTGGCGGGTGGGCGTGAGGGTTTTTTCGAGATTCTGGAGGACATCGCGGAGGGTGGCGGCTTTCTCGAATTCGAGGGCCTCGGCGGCGGTTTGCATGTCTTTGCGGAGGCCGTCGAAGAGGTCGCGTTTGCCTTTGCCTTCGAGAATCCGGCAAGCCTCGGCGACGCGTTCGAGATACGCCTCGCGGGTGATCCGGCCGGTGCATGGGGCGGAGCAATTCCGGATGATGTCGGCATTGCAATGGCGGTATTCCTCTTCACCCGGCTGCATCGGTCGGCAAATGCGCAGGCCGAATCCGCGGTTCAGCCATTCGAGCGTGTGATTGAGCGCGGCGGAGTGCGGAAATGGGCCGAAGTAACGCGAACCATCTTCTTTTTTCATCCGCGTGGTGGAGAAACGCGGCCATGGATCCGACAGGCGGATTTTCGCGAGCAGGAAACGTTTGTCGTCGCGAAACGCCACGTTGTAGCGCGGGCGGTAGTCCTTGATCAACTTCCCCTCCAACAACAACGACTCCTCCTCATTGCGCACCGTGTGGAATTCAAAATCGTGGATCGAGTCGATCAACGCGCGGGTCTTGAGGCTGGCCCGCATTTTCTGCGAGGCCATGAAATACGACGACATGCGTTTTTTCAGATCGCGGGCTTTGCCGACGTAGATGATCGAGCCGAGACGATCCTTCATCAGGTAAACCCCGGGTTGGTGGGGCACCTCGCGGAGCTTGGCTCTGAAATCCGGGGCGTTCATGGGGCGGGTGGTGCTCCCATCGAAAGGCCGTTGCCGGAAATTTCAACAGGATTTCGCTTGGAGGGCCGCTTCGAGTGCTTTTACGCGCTCGATGAGCTTCGGCAAGCGGCGGACATGGGCGCGCACTTTCATTTCCTCACGGAAGGGCTTGGCCGGGTAGCCAGCGTATATCTCGCCGCCGGGAAGATCGGTGGTGATGCCGGTGCGGCCGGTGATGGTGGCCTTATCGCCAATCGTGAGATGGCCGGCGGTTCCAGCTTGACCGGCCATCGTGACGTAGTCGCCGAGACGGGTGCTGCCGGAAATGCCACAGAGTGCGACGATGAGGCAGTGTTTGCCGATCACCACGTTGTGGCCGATTTGGACTAGATTGTCGATTTTCGTGCCTTCGCCGATGATGGTTTTGCCGAAGCGGGCGCGGTCGATGGTGGTGTTCGCGCCGATTTCCACATCGTCGCCGATTTCCACGATGCCGACTTGTTCTATTTTGATGTGTCGGCCGCCGGAGAATTCGTAGCCGTAGCCATCGGAGCCGATAACAGCACCGGGCTGGAGAATGACGCGATCGCCGAGCACGCAACGTTCGCGCACGGTGGCGTTGGCCATGACGTGGCAGTCCTTGCCGAGCATGGCATCCGCGCCGATCACGCTGTTTGGGCCGATTTCCGAGCCATCACCGATGCTTGCGCCCGCCATGACTACCGCGCCGGCGTGAACGAGGACTTTTTCGGCGTTTATTACGGCTGAGGGATCGACAGAGGCCTGGGGATGGATGCCAGGGGTGAAATTCCGGTTGCTGGCAGCGAAGTGGCGGACGACCACGGAGAATGCGAGCGTGGGATTATCGACAGCGACGAGGGCGGTGTTGGGCGGGCCGTCGCTGACGCCGCGCGGGACGATCACCGCAGCGGCTTGGGTTTCCAGGAATTGGGTGTGGTATTTCTCGTTGCCGAGGAAGCTGACGTCGTGGGGGCCGGCCATATCGAGCGCGGCCATGCCGGTCAGAGACGCATCGAGCCCGCCCCGGACGATGGTTCCATCGATCCACTGAGCGAGCTCGGAAAGCGTGAGGGCGATAGCCACTCGGGAAAGGTGTGGGGATTGCTTACTCGGCGGGGGTGGCGTCCGGGATCACGATCTCTGGCTTGGCACCACCTTCGGTCGGGAGCGAGCCGGGAGGCGCATCCTTGTTGAGGTCTTTCAAGAGGCCGGCGGTAATGTCCGTGGCGTCCTTGGTGTAGAGGAGGAAAGGAACCTGCGAGGTGCTGAGGCCGGACTTGTCGAAGACGTAGTCGTAATTGTCAGCCTTGGCCTGTTCCTCGACGAGTTTGCGGATTTCCTCGAGAATGCCCTTCATGCGTTGGACCATTTTCTCGTTGAGCGCTTGGTTGCGGCGTTGGAGGAACTCGCGGCGTTCGCGATCAAGGGCGATGCCTTCCTGTTGTTCCATTTGCCATTCCTTGAAGAGCGTTTGTTTTTTGGAATCGTTGATCGAGGGGTCTTCGAGTTGTTTGCGCTTGGCGCTGAGGCTTTCTTCAAGCTCGCGGATACGGGTGAGGCGCTCGTTGTTATCCTTCTGGATGCGTGCGCGCTCGACGTTGATCTGCTTTTGTGCCTCGTTAGTGCGGTAGTATTGCTTGAATAATTCCTGCATATCCACGGTGGCGATGCTGAGTTTGCGGTCCTGCGCGGCGGCGGCAGTAATAAACGTGGCCGCAAGGGCGGTGGCGAGAAATCGACGGATCAGAGTCATGGGATGTTCGGTTGGGGCTTCGGGAAAGCGGATTCGACTGGGGAATCTGACTGGTAAAATCCTTCTCGTCAACGCCGATCCGAGCAGTTTTACGGGCAAAATCACCAGCTGCAGGAGATTTGAATGTCGGCCGCTTCGTCGCTGGATTGACACCCTGATTCAACAGGCTCATGTTTCGGTCATGGTTGAAGAACACCCGCACACTCCTCCGGGCAAGAAATTGCCCGTGTTTCCTGTCGCGTGTTGGCTTTTGGGCATGATGGGGTTCATGCAGTTGTTAGTGGCTGGGATGGCGCTGGCCAGCCGTTTTGAGGACTCCCGCCAAGTCAGGGTGGTGGAAAAAGAAGTGTTCAAGTCGGTGCTTGTGCGAGTGCCGGCCGCTGCCGACCCATCGGTGCTTTCCCGGCCGCCCTTGTCATCGGTTCCGCCGGTGGTTTCGCGCCCGCCGGTGCAACGGGTGCCTGAGCCGCCCGCCGCGGCTCCTACCCCCTTGAGCGTTCCGCGCATTGCGGATTCCCGGTCTGAGCGCATGGTGAATGAAGCCCGCGAGGCCCGCATTGCCGGGGACATGGGCAAGGCCATTGTCAAATTGGAAGAAGCGCTTGAAAAATCCCCGGATGATCCAAGCGTGCATTATGAACTCGGGTTGGTCCACGAACAGATGGGGGTGTTCGACACGGCGGCCGCTCATTACGAAAAAGTCTTCCAAATGGGAGTCTCGGAGGCCGGCGCCCTCTATGAATTGGCCGCCGCCAAACTGCGTGATGGCTTCGCACAACCGGATGCCATGCTCGGAAAACTGGCACTCGGCCGCGTGCGGATTTTCAAGAACTCCGATCACCCGGACGGCGAGCAAGTCATCCTCACGATCCCGGTCGAGAAAGCGCCTGCTGATGCGATTGATGTCGCTGAAATCGCGGTCTCGGTGAGCTTTTTCAACCGAACCACCCAAGGCGAGATCATCCAGTTAGAGGACAAATCGTGGGTCACGGAGCGATGGATCTCATTGCCCTTCGATTGGGCGGGCGGTGAAGAGAGCCTGCGCATGACTTACCGGATTCCGCGACAAGATGAACAAACCGAACAACTTTTGGGCAAGCGTTCGTATCACGGACAAGTGGTTTCTCTGATGTATAAAGGCGAGGTGATGGATGTGCAGGCATGGCCGCGGGATTTGGCGGCCAAAATTCCCAGACAGCCCGCCGCCGGACCGGGCGATCTGATGCCACCTGAATTTCAAGACACGCTGCCGCCCGATTTTGATCCTGCCGTGCCATTGCTTCCAGCTTTGCCCGAATAGGAGGTTTCACCGCCATTTTTATAACCCATGAATCCCGCTAACGATGACCGCTACCTTGGTGAATATCACCTCAAGGAACTGATTTGCGAAAACGCCCTCACCCGCACCTGGCTTGCCGAGCAGGTATCCGTGGCGCGGCGCGTCTTGGTGGATGAACTGCGCGCCGAACAAGAGGACCAGCGTGAGGCGTTTCTCGCTGATATCCGGGCGAAAGCAGCCGTCGAGCATCCGCTGGTAGCCTCCGTCTACGAGGCTGTGGCGGAGCCGGGTCAGTGTTACTATGCGCATGAGCTTCTTCCAGATGCCACACTCCATGGTGCCCTGCTGGCCGGAAATCCCATTAAGCCCGCGCGCTTCGCACACCTGATTCGCCGGATTGCCGAGGCCCACCTCCAACACCAATCGCTTGCTCAGGCAACCTTGCCCATGGGTTTGGAAAATATCCATGTGGACGAGCAAGGCGGTATCCGGCTCGACAACTTGGCCATCGCCGGCCAGCGCGAGGCCGGACAATCCGAACGTGATATTGTCCACCTCGGTGTCGCACTTCAGCCATTGGTCGCCGATCATAAAGCGGGCACCACCCGGATGTTCACCCTGCTCAGTTGGATGCGGGGCGAAGGCATTGAGGCGCCGCTTGTCTGGGCCCAGGTGCGCGATATTTGCATGCAGATCGAGCAACAACTCGTTGGGCCCATGCCTGCAACGGTTCCGACTAAACCCGCAGTGCAGAGCTTCAAAAAAACGCCGATCGTCATCATTTGCGCAGTATGTGGCCTCGCGATGGTCGGCATTCTCATCCTCGTGCTGCGCATGCGGCCGGAGCCCGCCCGCCCCCACATGCCCAGCGCCAACGGGTCCGACACCCACCTGATTCCAGCCGGCAAACACCCGACGCCGGACGGCACTGATGAAGTGCTGCAAGCTTTTCGGATTGCCGCCCATGAAGTCACCATCGGCCAGTATGCGGAATTTATCGAGCTCTTGGAAACCCTCGCTCAAGACCAGCGCCACCGCACCTTCGACCACGAAAGCCAGCCCCCGACAAAAACATCGCACCTGCCGGATGATTGGGCCGCATTGCTCGCAGCGGCCAAAGCAAGGACCACTTGGAACCAGCGCCCGGTGACGATCGATTGCCCGGTGGTCGGTGTGGATTGGTGGGACTGCAGCGCCTACGCCGAATGGAAACAAGGCCGAATCGCCACTCAGGAAGAATGGTTTGCCGCCCTGCGACACGATTTGAAGGAACCCTCCGCCATCCAACCCGCAGGATGGCTGCCCATCGGCGCCGAAACTGCTGACCGTACCCCGAAAGGCATCTGCGGAATGGCTGGCTCGGTTAGTGAGTGGGCTCGCAGGCCTGCGCCAAATCCCACCAATCCGCTCGGAGAACGCAAGTGGGTCATCATCGGCGGCTCATACATCAAGCCCGGCAGCAATGCCCTGACCCGTGAGTGGATCGATGATCGTTCACTGCGCCGGCCGGATCTTGGATTCCGCCTCGTCTTCGATCCTTCATAGGAAGTCGTCGTCGATGAAAAAGGCGCGCAACCCCGCCACAGATCCCAAACCAAAAGTTTCCGCAAACCCATCCCCACCGTGAAATTTTCTCTCATCCTGGTCGCCACGCTCCTTGGCTGCTCCTCCTGTGAAAAGGTGCGGTCCCTCATCGGAAAAGGCGGAGAGAAGCCACCTGCCGCGGCCGCCGCCAAACCCTACACAGGCGCCGCGGTTTCTGAAATCTCCGCCAGTGATTTTGAGAGCTTTCGCCAGCAAACGGGCAAAGTAGTCATCATCGATTTTTATGCCGACTGGTGCGGCCCATGTAAGCAACTTGGTCCTATTCTCGATCAAGTCGCCTCCAGCCACCAAGGACTTGTCTTGGTGGGCAAGGTCAACGTGGACAAATCCCCCGAATTGGCAGCCGGCGAGAAGGTCAAAGGCATCCCGGATGTTCGGATTTTCCTTGATGGCAAAGAGGTTGATCGTTTCGTGGGTTTCCCGCCCGAAGCCGAAGTCCGGCGGCGGGTCGAGAGCCATCTCAAAGGGATTGTGCCGGCGGCACCCAAGCCCGCCGAGGCGGAAAAACCCAAGATCGAGGTCGAAAAAACCAAGGTCAGCGAAGCCGAAAAAACCAAGGGCGCGGCTGGAAAGCCTAAGACCGAGGTTGAAAAGCCCAAGGTGGCCGAGCCGCTGACCCTGCCTATGCCCAAGGATTGGATGCCCGAAGGCATGAAACGCCGTTGAAAAGCGGCTTCAGACCTAACAACCTCAAGGAGCGTCTGCGGCCGAGAATAGCTCGGAAATAACAATGGAGCGGGGTGAAATCGAAGTCTCCTGGTCGCCGAGTCCATCAAGGGAATTTTTTGATTGATGAATTGAACAAGCCGACCCCAAGGCTTGTTGAGCTCTTGAGGAGAATAAATGAAAAAGAAGTATCACAAGACAGCCCAAGTGGCGATCTAACTTTCTACTATGATCAAATTGATTCTCTGCTAGAAAAAGAAAATAAAAATAATGGAGTGCAAGCTGTGAGGGTGACATGCGTAGTGAATAACAATGTTCGTTCTGTTGCTTACTGGATGAAAATTCAAGACAGAATACAAAAAATGAAATCACAGCCATCCCATAGGCTACGCATGGTGGGCCAAGAGCCTTGAACTTCCAAGGCTTTGAGAGGGTTTTGAAGGAATGGGGATTGCGACTTTTTTTGAGGCAGTTGATTGATTGTTGATATTACGCGGCGCTGCTGTCCC
>CAYRLT010000652.1:0-2171 GCA_964425095.1 uncultured Luteolibacter sp. | reverse complement strand
GCAACGCCTGCTCGGCACTGAGGACGGTGGTGTAATCGGTCTGCCCAGCCTTGTAGCGCGCCAAGGCGAGAGAGGTCGACAGCTTGGCCGACTTCACCGCATCGGCCAGCACTGTGGTGCTGGTGCGTCCATTGCGGAATTGGCTCAGGCCGTTTTCGACATCTTTTTGCGCGGCGAGAACGGTGTTTTGATAATTCAAGATCGCTTCCTGAAAAATGGCATCGCGTTCCCTGACATTATTGATGAGACGGCCGTAGTTTAGGATGGGCATCGCGAGGTTCCCACCCACATTCACGATGGCGTTTTGAAAGTTGAAAATGTCCGAGAGTTGCTGGCTTCCGATGTTGCTCGATGCTCCACCAAAGGAACCGGAGAGCGAGAGCGCGGGAAGCATTTCAGCGACCTGCACCCCGACCATAGCGCACTTCGATGCCGCCTGAAGTCCCGCTTGCCGCACATCCGGGCGACGACGCAGGAGGTCGTGCGGAATACCTGCGGCGATGGTCTGCGGCACGCTTGGAATCGCGCCGGATTTCACAATGGCATCAACCGTGTCAGGCGTCTGGCCAATCAAAACGGCGAGCGAGTTTGTGAGCTGGCGCAAGGAGGTTTCCAGAGTTGGAACCTCCGACTGCGTTTTGAGAAGTTGCGTCTGCGCTTGGGAGGGATCGAGTTCACTCGTCTCGCCGGACTGATAGCGCACCTGGGCGATGCGCAGGCTTTCTTTCTGCAGCGCGATGTTTTCGTTTGTGATAGCGATCTCCCGCTCAACCGTGCGGATATTCACATAGGTGGTCGCGACATCGCCAATCAGCGTGACGAGCGCATCGTCGTAGGCGGCGACCGTTGACAGGTAACTGGCCTTCTCCGACTCGATCTTGCGGCGGTATTTACCCCAAAAATCAATCTCCCAAGTCGCGGCGAACAATGCCTGGTCGGTGAGGAGATTTGGGCCGATCGAGAAGGCTTGCTTTTGCTGGCTTAAATTCTGAGCCAGCGCATTGAGGACAGGGTCCGTTGAACCCACGGTGGACCCATCTTTGCTCGGCGGGATATAGGCGTAATCCAAATTGGCCGATAGGCCCTGTTGCTGCGGGAATAGGTTGCCGATGCTGTGGTTCAGCGCCGCACGGATTTGTAAAATCCTGACTCCAGCGACTTGCAGAGACAGGTTGTTATCATAAGCCATTTGAACCAAACGTGATAAAACAGGATCATTAAAATTCCTCCACCAAAAAATCTCAGGCGAACCATAGGGCTTGCCCGAGACCGCCTTGCGTTCCAACCATTGTTTTTCCACCTCCGCCTGCGGAACCTTGAAATCCGGTCCAACCATGCAAGACGCCTGAAGTCCAACCGCCAAAAAAAGCAGTAAGCGGCTTGGTCTCATTGAATGCTGGCAAGTGTTCGCATCCAACGCAAAATGAGAACCGCACCGACATCCGTCAAGACTTGTTCAGTCACAAAGCGCCTGTCAAAAAGGCTCAAGTTAAATACGCCTGACTACTCTGCCTTTGCCGCTCCCTCTAAAAGTAACGCAGAACCAGAAATCACAATCCAATCATCTTGACCCCGTCTAATAAATTCTTTAAGGAAATAATTTAACATATCCCACACACAATTGCGTCTGCCCAACTTTTAAAAATTTCTAAACCATGAAAATCTACCAAGCTTCCCTACTCACTCTCGCCACACTTACCCTCGTTACTGCATGCGGCGGCAACCGCCTCATGCCACCGCCAGTCCGTGCGGCTATGACTGCCGCCCGCGTCGTCTCCCATGCGGAAAACAAGGACTCCGACAACAGCATCCCAAACGACGAAGTGCCAGCCAACATCCTCTCTGCCGCCCAGGCCAGAGTCTCTGGCTTCGTCCTCGAATCCGCTCAACTCAACAAAAAACACATCCGCTCAAACTACGAACTTGCAGGCAACGCCCAAGGTCAGCGTTACAAAATTACGGTTAACCGCTTAGGTCTCGTTACCAATGTCGATCAGAACTGACGATTGAATCCAGTCAAACCGATTGGGTTTGAGGATCAGGCCAGATGTTGGGGCTCCAAGGGGGATGATGGGGGGCGGTCCCAGAAGTCGCGTTTGAGGAGGACTTTGATGGTGGCGGTGAGGGGGACGGCGAGGAGCGCGCCGAGGAGTCCGCCGAGGATGAGACTC
>CAYRLT010000651.1:0-3004 GCA_964425095.1 uncultured Luteolibacter sp. | reverse complement strand
GGCGGGAATCTCGGCGTTGCGGATGGAATTGAGCGTGAAGCCTTTCTGGACCTCGCCGGTTTCCATGTCACCCACGAACTGCACCGAGCGGACCTTGCCGTCCGCCTCGACAAAAAACCGCACGGTGAGAAATCCCGGCGTGATGAAATCACGGTGGCGCACGCAATTGCGCTGCCATTCTTGCTCAACCGCGCGACTGATGATCGCCTGATAGCGGCCCAGCGGCGAGTCCTCAACATCCAGCGCGCTCGTGCCCGTGCGCGAGATCGAACCGGTAACAGCGGTCTTGCGCTGGTTTCCGCTGAATGCGGGATCGTCGGACGATTTGGGTCGCAACGTCTCAGCGGGAACTTGAATTTCGGAAAGCTTGGGCGGTGGCGGGGACTCTTCGACGATCGGTTTTTCGGGCGTCGGCTTGGGAGCCTCATTGGTGGCAGTTTCTCGCGGCACGCCGACATCCACGGGATTCGGGCCTTCCATCAATTTTTCACGGGGCGGTGGTGGATTCTGATCCACCGCTGGTTTGGGCGTGACCGCCGGTGGGGCGGCGGCGGTTTCTTCCCGAGAAACTGTGGGCTCGGTGGCAGGTGGGGAGGCCCCGGCCGCGGCATCCGGCACAGCGGGCGACTTGCTGGTCAGGCTGCCGTCCTGATAATCGCTCTCGGTGGTTTCGATATCATCGGCATCTTTGGGCGCGATGCCGGCCTGCGAAGGCAGCGGTGGCGCGGCGGCATCCGGCGCACGATCGCTCGTGGCGCGGGTATCCCGCTCGCCGATGAACGCCGGCTTGGCCTCCGGTGGCGCCGCCTGGTCCTCGGTCGTTCTTGCAAATCGGGGTTTGGACGGCTCGGTCACTTCTTGTGCCGGGCGGCTTGCCGCACGCTCCGCAAAAATCGTCGCCACCGACTCAGGCGGTGGCGGGGCGGGCTCGGCGGCCATGGATTTCTTGCGAAACTCCACCGATTTCAACGCGGCCAACCCGATCACCGCCACGACCACCAAGTTGGCCAATAACGACAACCCGAGGGCGATCATCCACAAATGACCGTCGCCGCGCCGAGAAAATGATGCCAACGATTGCATGGTCAACGAAAGCAACTTTGCCGGGAAACCGGGCATGCGCAATCCGGGAAATCGTGAATGCCACAGGTTTTTGCCGCTTTCGCGCACTCACCAAGCGCCAGCTAGGAAAACCAACCAGTTGAATTGCATGTTTTCATGAGCAGAACGCGCAAATTCATCAACTTATCCGAGAATTGGCAATTTTGAGAGAAGTTTTTTGCCAGAAATCACCAAATATCTCAAATTTAGTCAATTTTGGGTTGCGACAGACGAGGAAAACACTCAAGTTGCCGCCGCAAAGGTATTTTTTATGAGCAAGGAGCAATTAGACGGAGCACAAGCACTCATCAAGACACTCGATGATTTGGGGATTGAATACATCTTCGGATATTCCGGCGGTGCGGCCATTCCGATATTCGATGCGCTGGAGACGATCAAGACCAAGATGAAATTCATCTTGGTGCGCCATGAGCAGGGAGCCGTTCACATGGCGGACGGCTATGCCCGCGCCACCGGCCGACCGGCAGCCGTTCTAGTGACTTCCGGCCCCGGCGCTGGAAACACGGTGACCGGACTGATGACCGCGATGATGGACTCGGTGCCCATGTTGGTGATCTGCGGCCAAACCGTGACCTGGATGCTCGGCAAGGACGCATTCCAAGAAGCGGACATTTTCGGCATCACGATTCCTGTGGTAAAGCACAACTACCTCGTCCGTGACACCAACGCACTGCCTCGCATCGCCCGCGAGGCCTATCACATCGCCACCACCGGCCGCCCCGGTCCGGTGCTCATCGATGTGCCGAAAAACATTTCCCAAGGACCCTTCAGCGGTGATCTGAATGCGACCTTCGATCTTCCGGGCTATCATCCGGGTGACTGCATGAACATCTGCGAAACGGCCGCCAAACAAGCCGCCGATCTGATTTCCAAGGCCAAGCGCCCCGTGATTCTCGCCGGCCAAGGCTGCATGATTGCCCGCGCGGACAAGGAACTGCTCGAACTCGCGGAAAAACTCAACGCCCCGGTCACCACCACCTTGCTCGGCAAGGGCGTGTTTCCGGAGTCCCATCCGCTGTCACTCGGCATGCTCGGCATGCACGGCACCGCTTATGCGAACAAAGCGATGGTCGAGTGCGATCTGCTCCTCAACGTCGGCTCACGTTTCGATGACCGGATCATCGGCAAACCTGATAAATTCTGCCAGGATGCCCAGATCATCCATATCGACATCGATCCGGCGGAAATGGGTAAAATGATCGTGCCCAACGTGCAAATCGTCGGCGATGCCAAGGCCGCACTCGGTGCCATCCTGCCGCAAGTTGGCAAACTTGAAACCACCGAGTGGCTGTTGAAACTCGATGGATATAAGAAGAAATTCCCACTCAGTTATAAGAAACAAGGCGGTCTGCGCATGCAGCAGGTGATCGACGAACTCTATCACCTCACCGAAGGCAAAGCGATCGTCTCCACCGACGTCGGCCAACACCAGATGTGGGCGGCCCAGTTTTACAAGAACGACAAATCCTACCACTGGCTCTCATCCGGTGGCGCGGGCACCATGGGCTTCGGTTTTCCGGCAGCCATCGGCGCACAGTTTGCCTGCCCGGATAGCTTGGTGATCTCGATCTCCGGTGATGGCGGCTTCCAGATGACACTCTTCGAATTGGCAACCGCCGCACTTCACAAACTGCCGATCAAAATCGTGGTGTTGAATAACCACTACCTCGGCATGGTCCGCCAATGGCAGGAGTTGTTCTATGATGACCGGACTTCCGGCGTCGATCTCATCGGCAACCCGGATTTCTGCAAACTCGCCACCGCTTATGGCATTCCATCCGTCCACATCAAGCGCCCGGCGGATGTGACACGAATGTTGAAAAAAGCCCTCGATTACAACGATGGCCCGATCCTGATTCATGCCGAATGCGTCAAGACCGAC
>CAYRLT010000650.1:0-13196 GCA_964425095.1 uncultured Luteolibacter sp. | reverse complement strand
AGGGCGAAAGCTGGAGAATGGGCCAGCAAACCAATGAGACGATCAGTCCGTTGCCCAGATTCCATGCATCGGACCAAGGTCCGAATACCGCCTGCCGCCAGAGGATTAAACCTGTGGTTAAGAGCACTACGACAGCGACGGTGACCGTCACGGCCCATCGTGATTTAGCTGGAGTCGTGGATTTCATGGTGGCGGAATGGTAAGATGCTGACTTACTGCTTGTTAATGGGTCACGATGATAGAGCGAAAAATCAAGGGAAGCCATGGCAGTATTGCCTCAGCATGCATTAAATGCCCCAGAGCCTGAGGTATGCCTCCAGAGGCTTCTTCAACGGAGTATGCTGATGCAACCATATCACGGGGTCATAGAACAGCAGGACATAGGAGGGAGGTGTTTTACCGATCCTGTAAAATGTTGCGGCGACAGGGCCGATACTGAGCACATAGAGAACAGGAAGCAGAACAATTACCGCAACCCAGGCCAATCCGCCGCTCCCTGATTGCTCTTCACTCTCTTGATTCACAACACCTCCTTCTGCCAAGGGTTGCCACGATCGAAGACGCGTGTTGAGTCACTCCGGGATTTCGCTGAGTCGGAAAATCTCACCAAGCGCTTCATCGCCCACGAGCCTAGCTCACCGGTCCGCTTTGCCAAGATCGGATTTCCAGACAAAAGAACCCCTAGAAGATCATCTTCTAGGGGTTCTTTAATGAATATTGGTCGATTCTTATCCTTTTTCAGTAAGGACTGCTGACGATGATGTAACTGTCGCCCTGGCGACGGTAATATCGATCTCCAGACTGATAGTATCTCTGACCACGATGATTGACCTCGCGATAGCCATCGGGAAGACGGGTGATGATTTGCGTGCGTTCATACCGTTGACTATCACGGTTGGATGAACTCCGATAGTCCTGGTTGGTCTGATAGTTTCTCTGGCGGCGACTGTATTCGTCATAGTAACGACTGCTGCGGGGTGCGTCGACAACCACATAACCACCGGAACCAGGACGATAGTAATAGCCGTCGTGATAATAGTAGGTGCTACCCGAAATGGTTTCACTACGGTAGCCACCGGGAAGGGAATTGATCCGATATCCCGGACTGTAGCTGCTGACGGTGACGGACCCACCGCCATCTGAATCATATGGGACAACGCAAGAATTGAGTCCCATGCACAGAGCCACCCCCGTGATCACAAACCACGGTCTGCGAAAACCTAGTGATTTTCCGGCGGCCGCCTGGGGTTCGGTGCTGTGGCAGTCAGGAGCGGCGCTATCCGAGCTTTTGTCGGATAGGATAGCGGGTTCGTTCTTGGAACGATTGGTTTCTCGGATGGCTTTATTTTCCAGATTCATGGCAGTATTTTTCGGGTTGTTGGTCATCCGAAGCCAACACGGCGACGAATGGATCTCCACTTGGGGCGGACAAAGTGACTATGGTTCACCATATCGGGGGAGTCCATGGGGTGAAACCCCACGTAATCATACCTCGCAGACTAATGTTTATACACTTTAGTCTTATATATGGATTACCTCTCTGGCGATCGATGCCTCCACCTGCCAGACTACCAAAAACTCACGCGCCTGCTGCGGATCGTTCAAAAGCACCATACCTCCCAACAAAGAACCTTGCTGAAGCTCCAGCAATTCCTGAGCCCTCACCCGGCCTTTCCGCAAAATCCGCAGACGCCCCGCGCTTCCCGGTCGCGATTTTCCCATCAACTCAAGCGCCACGCGCCCCATCGTCATGCGCACGTTGAGCTCGACCACTGGTGACCAACCGAACGTCCCGTCCACTTCGCGAAACACCATCGCATCCACCCCGAGGGGGCCGACGTATCCCGGTAAAATTTCCGCTAAAACCGCGGGGATTTTTTCATGATACCAATTCATCACACGCGCCTCCCGATAAAGAAATGCAGCCACCTCCGGATCCAGCAGACTCCCCCACTTCGGTGCCACCCGCGATCCTAAGAATCGTCCTCGTTCATCATTTTCCATCACCGTCATTCCGACCAAATCCACCTTGCCGTCGGCCATTTCGTAGAGCACGGAAAAATCCGCCACCCGCTCACGCCATCGCTCGACCACCACACATCCATGATCAGCCAACACGCGCGTCACCCATTTATGGGCCTGCGTTTCCTCGCCGGCGTCCACTCGCAAATGATCCCGCCCCGCACAACCAAACGCCCCCTTCACCAAAACCCTGCCAGATTCTAACATCAATCTAATTTCCTCCATCGCCGCATCCACCGTCCGACAAACAACCGCCCGTTCGTCCACACCCAGTCCCTCCAACAAGCGCACCCCTATCTCCTTGGAAAGCCACTCCGCTGGCATCGCCTCCCGCCATTGCCACGGCACCGAGGGCGACACCTGACTCGCATTTCCCCGCAATAACTCAGCCGCATCCGGCGACCACGCCCAAGGCCGCATGCCACCCAGTTTCCGCTCATTCAAGGCACCCATGGCCACGATTTCCGGCAAGCGAAACCCAGCCCGTTTCAGATAGGCTAAATGTTCATTCGACGGTGGCTTCCGCATCAACGTGATATCGTCCTGCCGACACCATGCCAGCATGACCATCTCGCAATCCTCTTCCATCGAGGCACTCATCTTCTTCGGGAAAAACTTCACCCCACGACGATCCGCCGCCACTTGCAGTTCGGCATTCGGATTGAACCAATGCACAATCGGCGTCCGCCCCCGCGATTGCTCGCAGACTTCAAGCTCGCGGATGAACTCATCATCCAAGCCCGCCAATTTCCGCCCCTCGGCATTGAAGGGAGCCAAGCCCTTGGCCTTTGCCGCCGAGAACGGGAAAACCATCGATTTTTGAAACGCCTTCCAGTCGGTCTCGCCTTGGTCCTTCCATCGCCGAAACCACTTCACCCCATGGCCGACGTGGCCGATCTCATCCAAATAAATCTTTTCTAAAACCCCGGCCGTTGCCCCATCCCCGACCTGACGAAATAGCGCGGCATAGTGCTTTGAAAAATCAAGATTCGCCTGTTCGAACGTCAGATTCAGGCGCGTGACAAATTCCAGCGGCGTCTTCATCGGAGCGATCAACCGCCAGAAATAATCATTCACCGGCAACTCGCCAAAACTGACGCCACATTCCTTCATCCGCCGCAAATACATCAGCGTGTGCATCTGCTCCTCGCGCATCGCCTCATAAACGCCCGCCCGATATTCCTTTGGCGCATCGGGAAATTTCAACAACACCAACGCCATCAACTCCGCCGCGAGCAATTCGTGATTTGCCAGGAAATGCATCATCTTCCCCCGCTCGCGGTCTTCATCCAAGCGGTTCACCCCCGGAAAATCCGCGCGCACCCCCTTTTCCACAATCCGCAACTCCACCGGCCTGCCCGGTCCGGCCGGCGTCGCGATCCCCCGCCCCGGCGCATCGTCCGTGGCATCCACTGGAGGTAGCCACAGCTTTTCCTCCAGCGTCTCCGCCATCAACACGCGCTCCGCTGCCTCCCGCATCTGCATGCCCCCACTCAACCGCAGCTCAAGCCGCCTTTCCAGCTTTCAATCCGCCTTTTACCTTGGACATGGCGTGGGAATCCCTTACCAAGTGAGCTCGCCGCCATCATGAGATTGTTCCGCATCCTGACCTTCAAAGAACTCAAAGGGTATTTCCTCACCCCATTCGGCTGGGTGGTTCTCGCCTTCGTCACGGTTATGCAGGGCGTCTCGCTTTCCACCGCGATGAAAGGTTTCCGGGACACCCCGGTGAAGGACAGCCTGATCTATGTGACCTTCCACACGCCGCTGTTCTGGTTCTATTTCCTGTTCATCTTCCCCTTGATCACAATGCGTCTTTTCGCCGAGGAAGAAAACTCTGGCACTCTGGAAACTCTGCTCACCGCCCCCGTCCGGACTTGGCAGGTCGTGCTTTCAAAATACGCCGCTGCGATGTTGTTCTACACCACCCTGTGGTTTCCCTCGCTGCTGCAATTCAAAATGTTCGAGTGGGTCACCGACCTACCACCCGCCTACGGTCAAGGCGCATTGCTCGGGACCTTCGCCATCCTCATGCTCATGGGTGCCGCCTTCACCGCCATCGGTTGCCTCGCCTCCGCCCTCACCTCCAGCCAAATCATCGCCGGATTGATCACCATCGGCCTGCTCGTGATCCAGTATTTCCTCGGCTTCGTCACCGTCATCTGGGGCGAGTCCTTCCCCGGCGCTTCTTTATTCCATTATATCTCTTCCCAACAACACCTCCACTACTTCGCCAGCGGATTACTCGACACCCGCCCTGTCGTCTATTTCCTCAGCCTCGCCGTGTTCGTTCTGTTCCTCACCTATCAGGTCGTGGATTTCCGCCGTTGGAAACGCTAATATAAAGTTCCATTTCACTCATTAGGTTGACACCCGTTTTTCCCTGTCATGCCAGACTCCACTTCCGCGCCTCTCCCAAAGCCCGCCCGCCAGCTCAACCGCTGGGGCATGGGATCGCTCGCCGTGCTGCAAACCACGCTGCTCGCGGTCATCCTCATCGCCCTGAACTACCTCGCCGTCCACCATTTCCACCGGATCGACGCCAGCCGCAGCGCCGACTATACGCTCTCTCCCGCCACCCGGAATTACCTCTCAAGCGACGCCGTCCAAAGCCGCCAAACCCCGATCAAATGGATCATGGCATTCCGCCGCTCATCGCCATTCTACGAACGCGTCCGAATCCTTGCCGAGCAATACGAGCAACTCTCATCCTCATCGCGCAAGATCGATCTCGAAGTCGTCGATCCCATCCGCAGCCCGGACCGCATGCAGGAAATCACCGCCGCCTATGGCATCACCCTCGTCCGCGATCTCATCATCATCGATGCCCGCACCGATGAAAGCCCCGCACTCACCGAGGATGCTAACAAAATTAAAGTCCTCAATCCCCACGTGAAACTCCTCGCCGCAGAGGACATGGCTGTTTACGCCACCGCCGATGGCAAACGCAAACTCACCGCATTCCAAGGCGAGGACGTCCTCACTGCTCGCCTCGTCGAAGCCATCGAAGGCAAACCCCGTAAAATGGCTTTGCTCGCCGACAAAAGCCGCATCGACTCCAGCGATGTCAGCCCAACCCGCAAGGCCCTCGAAGACCTACTGCGTTTCCAAAACGTCGAGCTCAGCGAAATCACCATCGCCAATCTCGCCAACATCCCCGCAGACATTTCCGGTCTCATCCTCGTCGCCCCCAAATACGACCTCACCGATGACGAACTCGCCGTGCTCGAACGCTACTGGGACCAACCCCGCGCGGCCTTCCTCGTATTCATCGATTCCGGCGAAGCCCCGCCGAAACTTCGCGCCTTCCTCCGCAACAATGGCATCACCCCACGCAAGGACCGTGTGATCGCACGCGACGACAAAAAACTCATCACCACCGCCAGAGGCTTTTTCAGCAAAGGCATCCCTTTCATCCAAGACCTCGCCGGACAAACCACCGAATTCGGCGGCGCAAGCTCATCGCTCGATGTCCGCGAAGGCGCCGAAGACCTCATGAACCGCCGCATCAATCCGATCGGTCTCGTCCAGGCCTCCGATGGTTTCTGGGGCGAAACCAAATTCGGACGCGGCAACGAAAACTTCGACGAAAAAGAGGACAACCCCCCACCATTTTTCCTAGCCGCCTGCGCCACCCGAGGAGCGGAATCCGATGACCGATTCGCCGCAGACACCTCGCGCATGGTCGTCATCGCCAACTCCGATTTCCTCAATCCTGACAACCAACGCGCCGAAAACCTCGACTTCCTCGCCTCCTCGGTGAATTGGCTCGTCGGTCGCGAAGCACTCGCCGGCATTGGCCCCCGCTCGCTCTGGAACTACAAATTGCCCATCCTCGACGCCCAGGTTTCCTTCATCAATCGCGTCAACCTCTTCTTCCTACCCGCCTTCATCATCATCATCGGCGCCTTCGTCTGGTCGTCAAGACGCGCCTGATCCGCCATGCGCTCCTTCGGATTCACATTCCTGCTCGTCGTCACTGCAGCCATCATCTGCGCCTTAGCCGGCCTGCAATGGCGCAATGGAAACTTCGACTCGATTTTCGGCGCACCCCCCACCCCAGTCGGCCAACGCATCTACGACTCGTTCTCCCCAAGCGAGGTCAAATACATCCGGATTGCCGCCAACGGCACCAGCGCAGGCTTCGCCCTGAAATCCAACGGCTGGCAAGCCGCCTCCCCATGGACCGACCGCATGGACCCACGCGCCGCCGTCGCCATCATCAACTTCACCCTCGGCATGCGCGTCGAGGACGTTGCCCATAAAGATGAAATCGATTCGGCAAAAGTCGGTTTGGAAGAGAAATCCATCAGCATCCGTCTCGAGGACGCAAATCACCAATCCCTCGCAAAATACAAACTCGGCCGCGTCTCGTCATGGAAAGCTGAAATCGAAGGCCGTGAACAACCCGCCACCACTTTATTCGTTAGGCCACGCGATGATAACCACAACGACCACATCTATCTCTGCACCGGCGATATCACATCCCTCTTTAAAGACGGCCTGAAATTCCTCCGCGATCACCGCCCGTTTTACTTCAACCCCATCGCTCTCGAAAAAATCCGCATTCGCTCACAACAAGGCGACCTCACCCTCGGCCGCACTTCCACCGGAAGCCCGTGGCGCATTGTCAAACCACTCGACCTTCCCACCGATCCCAAGGCCATCAAAACCCTAATCGAAGGTATCTTCGAGCTCCAAGCCCTCAAAGTCTCGGACCGCGCCGCCACCACCCTGCCCGCCTCTGACAACGCCATCAAAACCAGTCAAATCGCCCTCACCTCCTTCGGTTCCGCATCCGAAACCATCCTCGAAATTTTTCCACCTGATTCACCGGAATCCCGCGATGCAAAAGCCATCGTCAGCGATCGCCCCGACACCGTTTTCGACCTCCCCCTCAAGCCCGAACCCGGCCTAACATCCATCGCCGACCTCCCTCTAGCCGTCAACGAACTCCGCGATCCCACGCTCACCCACCTCAACATCCAGTCTCTCCGCGCCATCTCCATCCAACCTGCCACCGGTCGGGAAATCCTCATCTCCCGCAACCCGCCGCAGCCGTGGATGGCCTCGGTGGATGACCAGACATTCGAGGCCAATGAAGAAAACCTCTTCTCACTCCTCAAAGCCGTCACCACTCACCGCGCTACCGAATTTGTCAGTGACGCCGCCACTGACTTCACCCCCTGGGGCCTTGACCGCCCCTTCCTCACACTCCGTTTCCTCGGCCAAGATAACGAAGCCCTCGAACTCCGCTTCGGCATGGACTCCACCGGTTCCTACTTCGCCAATCGACTCGCCACCCCCACCGTCATGCGCGTGGACTCCGCCCTCATCCAAGCCATCGCTGTCCGGCCCTACGAATGGCACCACGCCCGCCTCTGGTCACTCGATCGCTACCACCTGACATCCATCTCCCGGCAACAAGCCGCAGACGCCTCACTCGTCTTAAGATACACCTTCAATTCTGAAGCCTGGACCGCCGAGCGCGACGGCAAAGACATAA
The DNA here is from genome assembly GCA_964425095.1 of uncultured Luteolibacter sp. GTDB lineage: Bacteria > Verrucomicrobiota > Verrucomicrobiia > Verrucomicrobiales > Akkermansiaceae > Luteolibacter. Next base: position 5,668 of record CAYRLT010000650.1, on the reverse strand, counting down.
CAACCACCCTCAATACCCAACGCGCCAATTACATGCTCTCCAACCTTGAGGGCCTCAAAGTCAAACGCTGGCTCGCCACCGACGACGAAGGCGCCCTCACCGCTCTCGCCACCCCCTCGCTCACCTTCGCCGTCGTCGAAAAAACCGTCGATGCCGACGACAACGACACCGGCGTCTCCATCCGCACCCTCACCCTCGCCCCCTCCCCCGGCAACCATCCCGGCTTCTACTACGGCCAACTCAACACGGAAACCCACCCATTCCTGCTCGACGCCCAGACCTATCAGAAAATCGCCGTCGATTTGTTCGAAGAATGATTTTTCCCCGCATTTCCCCGCATCCTTGTCCTTGCCAAGTCGCAAGCAGCCGTTTACCTCTCTACATCTCCGCCGCGCAAGCAGCAGGGTCCCGTGGTCCAATGGATAGGACGATGGCCTCCGAAGCCGTAGTTGCGTGTTCGATTCACGCCGGGACCACCAGTCATAAAGCACTTGAAATCAGTCGATTACAGCTAAAACGGCCTAGCAAAAACCGCGTTTTAAAAAGCGCCGAAATGCGTCAAAATGGCCTGAAATGAAACCTTAAAGTGTTACAACGTGTTACAGACTGACACCCCTTGGTTACCCCCGCGCCTATTCGTGTGATGTCGACGAAACTCGCCTTTTGGGTAATCTCTCCATCATGGAGTTCAACTGAAAAGCCAAGACGGTGATCACAAAGTTCTCGGAGGGCACCACCTAACCGGAAGTGGCAGCAGCGAAGGGGATGATGAAGCAGGCGTTGCTGAAGCGGATGAAGGCGCCCCCATTCCTTGAAGCCGTAGGTCCAGGTTCGATTCCTGGCGGGATCAATTGTGGAATCCCCTGCTGCGAAATCACCCTGCACATCCTTATATTATGGGGTAATGACAACTTTGACAAACCCACTCCGACAAGGCTAGTCTCTGTCTTAATGAAGATAGCCACAAACCCACACAATCGCTCCGCGTTGTTCTTTTCCCGGTACATGGCCGCCGCCACAATGACGAACGCCGCCGTCACCATTCCTTGAGGAGGCATGTGATCGAGTGGAAGCTACAAGAGGCGTCCTCCGAAATGCAGCTATTATGTCCTGTAAACACATGATGGACGGCACGGGCTGGTTCCATTATGTTCAAATTTCATGTGCTTTGTATCCGCCCGTTGCATCCGCTGAAAACCTCCTGATGGTTCGGGCGAATTCAGTCAGAAAACCAAAATCTATTCTCTGAGCAAAAAGTTGAAAAATCCGAAGACGACCGAGCACCCGTTCCGGACCAATCAGTCCGCCCGGACTCGCGGCTACAAAGGATTCGCCCTCGTGGTGACGCTCAGCCTGATGGTCTTGCTCGCTGTCATCGCCGTGAGCTTGCTGTCGCTGTCCAGCATCTCGCTGCGAGCGTCCACCCAAGGTCAGGCGGTGGCACAGGCTAACGCCCGCTTGGCCCTGATGTTGGCCATCGGCGACCTGCAGAGTTCCCTCGGATCTGATCAGCGGATCACCGCCGCGGCGGAAATCCTTCCTGCGGCCAATCCTGCTGCCCCAGGCCGCGCCCACTGGACCGGCGTCTGGGACACCAGCACATTCAACCCCGCCACCCCAAGCACCAAGGCATTCGTGCGCTGGCTGGTTTCGGATAGCCCCTCCGCCGGTGCCGATGCCACGGCAGCTGCCGCCACCACGGATGTACAGGTTTTTTCGGGGAAGGATGCCGCGACCTCGGTGATAGTCCCCAAGGTGACGGTCAATTTCGGATCCTACGCCTACTGGGTCGAAGACCTCGGTCTGAAAGCCGATCTGGGTTGGAGCGAGGGGGACTTCACTAACAACGAACGGAAACAATCCGCGCGGCTCAGTGCGGCGCCTGGCCCGGACCATAGCAGCTTCGATGGACCATTTTCAGGAAAAACAAACTATCCCGTCACAAAAACGGCTGGGAATCCATGGCTCGACAACCTCGACAAGGCGCTCAGCGTGGCGGACATGCCCTTGGTGATGGGCGACACCGCCGATCAGAGCACTTGGCTCCGGGATCGCCGCCACGACATGACCCTCGGCAGCCGGGGCGTTCTGGCCGATTCGAAGAAAGGCGGGCTCCGCCGCGACCTTAGCCTCGCGTTTGAAATGGATGGCACGGCAGAAGCCGAGGCCGCGACCCAGTTCAACCTGCAGGCCGGCGAATTCGTCGGCAATGGAGACACGCTCAGCGCCCCGCAGAAGCCCGCCGGTCTGCCGGTGAACGAGCGCTTCCTCTGGCGCGACTATCTGGGTATGCCCTCCGGCACAGGCACGCCGTTCGCGGGCAGCATCCCGCTTGCAAAAAGTATTCTACGCGGGCCGAACTGGTGGGCGCTGCGTGACTACGCGAATCTCTACAAGCGACTCTCCGGCAGCGGCGGCGACTACACGATGCCGGCCCGCGCCTATTTTCCCAATCGAAGCAGCGAGGGGAGTCCCATCAGTGATTACTATAGCCCGAATGGCGCGGAAATCTGGGATCTGGAAACCAGTTTCAGCGGTAGATACCTTTACCGGCCTGCGAGGGCCAACTACGCCCCCGTCAATCTCGGGACATCGATTCTGGTCAGCATGCTGGCAAAGAATGTGACCGGAGCCGCGCCCAATCAAACGGCCAATCTCGCCGTCGGTCTGGATCCATTGTTTTACTTCTGGAATCCCTACAACCGGAAAATCAAATGCGAAAACCTCGCAGTGACTCTCGGTGCGGGTTTTCCGGGCAGGGTTAAGCTCGATGTCACAACGACCGGAAACGTCACAACATCCTACGATCAGCCCTTGGCAGTGCTACTGAGAAACAACGTGACCTCGCTAAGCGGTGGTAAGCTTATCTTCCTGATCAAGGGACCGCTGTTCATCGAGCCGGGAGAGGTGGTGATCGCCTCGCCGATCGCCGCGCCGTCCGGCGGCGTGGGCTCCGGCGAGGCTGTTCTCGGCTATGCGACCGACAACAACAGCGGCATCATCATGACCAAGCTCAACGGCAGCAGTCCGTTTAATGTCCGGCTGGACGACCGGGTGGCGTTCACTTTTGTGCATAGCCGAAATGCCCAAGGAGGAGATGGGGGGAGGCACGAGATGGATACGAGCCTGCCCAAAGGAACAGCGATCACCCCCGCATCGCTCGCGGCTGACATCACCTTGTTAGGAGAGCAAACCCAGCATATCCTCATGGCCATTTGGCAAGCCAGAAACCAAGCCATTGGGGACGATTACCTGTCCCCTGGAGCCGACCCCTACACCACCATCAGGGTTCGCAACGAGACGGTGAGCGCGTTGGTCAACACGAAGGTGATCTACGGCGCCCATAGCCTGCTGATCAAGCCTGCCAGCCCGGCAGCAGGGGAAGGAACCCGGAGACCCTCCGAAATGTTCGCCCGCTTCAATCCAGCACCCTCGCTCATGAGAAGGGACTACTATAACCGTTGTATGCCCAACCAGATGTATCGCCATGTTACAGCCAGCAGCACTTTTGCGGTATTGAATGACAGTGGCATCGACTTTTCCGGAGCGGCGAGGAACACGTTCTGGGGATTGAGCTATCAGAGCAGCGGCTCGATTGCGGTGCCCATGTCGAACATTCCTTCGGGTCCTCTCTTCTCTCTCGCCGCATTTTCAGATGCCAACCTTTCGATCATGGGCACGGATCCATTTCAAGCGGTGGGAAATTCGTGGTCGAGTCCCTTGATCCCACCGAGTTCGGCTTACGGACAAGTCAAACAAGATTCTAGCGGGCAGAACGTGGCACAGGATTTTTCCTGGCTGCTCAACGACGCCCTGTTTGACCGCTACACCCTGTCCGGTATCGCGCCGGACTTCACCATCGGCGGCGGCGGGTACTCGGCGACCGGGAGCCTCAGCGACACGCTTACCAAGTTCTTCTCCGCCGATCATCGCTCCGCGCAGGCCAATCCAGTCCTGCGCCCGCATCTCCCGCCGGGCAGGACCGCCGCCGCTGTCACTGCGGAACTCGTGGCGAATGATGGTTACAAAAAGATGGCCGCCTACAGCCTCATCGACGGAGCCTTCAACGTGAATTCCACATCCGTCGCCGCATGGACCGCCTTCCTGCGGACCAATCGCAACCTGGCGATGGACTACGCGCAAAACGGCGGTTCGGACGGAAGTTCCGGCAGCCCTTTTCCATCGAGCGACTCGCCTGTGAAACTCTCCGGAGCCAAACCGCAATGGTCAGGGTTCTCCCGTCTGAGCGACGAGCAAGTCAGCGACCTCGCCACGGGGATCGTGTCTCAGGTGAAACTTCGCGGGCCCTTCATGAGCCTCTCGGATTTCATCAACCATAAGATGGGGCCGGTCGATGCGGCCCAATCCTATACCGGAGCGCTGCAAGCGGCCCTCGATTTGGAAGCCGCGGCAGGCAGCGGGATCAATGCCGCATCCCGGGCTGCGGCCGGGGGCTCCGCTCCGTTTTATGATCCCAACGGTTTCAATGGCCCTCCCGTTCTCGGCTCTGGCACCATGGTCACCACGGGCATCCCCGGGGACATCACCCAAGCGGATTTACTGCTCCCGCTCGCCCCGCGGCTAGCCGCGCGGTCCGACACTTTCCGCATCCGCGGCTACGGCGAGGCCCGCTCCAAGGACGGCACGCAAATCCTCGCGCGGGCCACCTGCGAGGCGGTGGTGCAGCGCTTCCCGGAATACCTCGATCCCGTCACGGATGCCGCGAACAATGAACCGTGGGACGAAGCGTCCCCCTCCGGCACCACACTCAACGCCATCAACCAAAAATTCGGCCGCCGTTTCAAACTCATCCGTTTCCGCTGGTTGAGTCCGAGTGAAATTTAATCCCCATCTCCCGATGAAAACCCAATCACTCCTACGGCTGATTTTCGCCCTCTTTTCATTCGCCCTCCCGCTCGCACTGCAAGCGAAGGATGAGAGTCCCGGGCATTCGGAATCGATCCAATTCTCTTGTGCCGTCTGGGAAAAGCTGACCTACCCGGAACTCTTCTATCATCATCGCGGCGAATACCTGCCTATCGAGATATCCGTGGGCCAGCGCTCAAAAGCCTATCCTCTCAAAGGCGTTGAAGCCTTGGAATTGTTCATCCGCAAAAAGATGCCTGCTGGTGCGGCGGAGTCCAATGCGGCCGTGGAATACGAGCGGGTTGGGACAGCACCACTCCTGCCTGACGTCAAACGGATGCTCTTCCTGATCGACGAAAAGAAAGATGCCAATGGCCTTCCCCTTCGGGTTCTCGCAATCGACGACTCGTTGGAAATCTTTCCAGCCGGCTCCTATCGATTCTTCAACCAAACGCCGGATCTACTGCGGATCAAATTTGGCGGTGCGACTCACGATCTGCCGTCAGGCGCATTGAAAGTCGTCACTCCCGAACTCCCAGAGGCTGGCGGGTTTCTCCCTGTAATCATCAAGAACGAACAAGGCCACATCCTCCTCGAAAACCGGTTTTTAGCACAACGCACGGGCCGCGAACTGGTGATCATCGGCCCGCCTGCCGAGGGCCGGACCGGGCAATACTGGCCACTTAAGCGCATTTGCGGATTAATTCGATGATTTTCGGTTGCTCCCGGACTTTTGGCGGTTTGCCGCCATTTCGGATTTTAAACTTCGCCCTTGCCCGTCCTTTGATTTGACGGGGCTTGC
>CAYRLT010000649.1:0-6491 GCA_964425095.1 uncultured Luteolibacter sp. | reverse complement strand
TTCTGTCAGCGGTGTCGATTTCACGCCGGTTTGCGGCACCTGCAATCCTGCGGACCAGACGATCGCATTGAGCACGAGAGTCCGGAAGCCATCGATCGCCCAGTTGCGATGATAGTGTCCGCCAGTGAAGCCGACTCCGCGACCACCGTTCGCGCGTTCGAAGCCCCACATGAGGGTCTGCGGCTTGTCGAGACCAGCGACGCCATGTTCATTCCACAGGTTGATGTATTTCTTCATGCGGTCCCGGGTGGGTGTGGCGGTAACGAGATCGAGCACCTTGGAGCGATCCTGTGGGAAACGCATGTTGTAGTAAAACTCGTCGTAAGCCTCGACCGCAGAGGTCACGCCGTGCGAGACGGGATGGTTCGGCAAAGCCACCAAATCCGCGACCCAGTGGGGATTCACCGACCAGCCATCTTCGAAAGCTCCGCCGATCCACGGGCGGTAATATTTCTCGCCGTCTGCTGGCGAGGGATGCACAGCGTAATGCAGGAAGACGATGCCCGTGCCCTTCTTCGCGAGCGCGTCCATTTTTTCCCAGCCCTGGCCCACCACGCTCGTCCCATCGGCGTAGATGATCACGGCTTTCGCGTCGTCGAGCACCGATGCGTCCTTCGGCCAGCCTCGGATGACTGTCGCTTGCACTTCGAGGCCGCTCTGCTCGTTGAGCGCCTTGGCAAGTAGGTTGCAGCCAGCGTTGAACTCGTGCTCCCCCGGTCCGTGGCTGCGTCCGCCTGCGAGAAAGACGATCTTCGTTGGAGCGGCGGCCAATGGCTGCGCCAGGAAGGCGGGCAGCAAGAACAGGGGAGTGATTCGGCGGAGCAGTTTGGTAGGGATGGTCATGGGGTGTGATGGTTTGGGGCTGGTAAATCGGATTGATCGCGGGCGTCGTCAGCCACGGCAAGCGCCAAATATTCTGAATTAGCGCAATTTGGTTCTGTAATCGCCCGAGAAGTCAGGTGGCAGTTCCGGATGCGATCTCACGGAGAGGGGGGTGTGGAATTGTCCGCACGAAGACCGAGCACGTAGGCCACGACATCCCAGCGCTGAGCGGGCGTAAGCATTTCGGAAAAGCTGACCATCGGCGTGGCGCTCATACCGGTCGTGAGGATGCGAAAGATGTCGGCCGGGCCGTCTCCGCAGCGCAGGTGTGGCTGGCGGAGGTCCGTTGGCTTGACGGGATTTCCCCACCCATCCTTGAGGGCAAGGCCGGCGGGGCCGGGGCCGTCGCCTTCCAGTCCGTGGCAGGCGGCGCAAGCGGTGGAGAAAACGGCCTTGCCCTCTGCGGCCCGCTCTGCGCGGGCTTTGGCGTCCGCAAACCATGCCGGAGGCTCTGGAAACTCGATCGCCGCTGCGTAGTTCTCTGCATGACGCCAACGTCGGGAACGGGTCTTGAGATATTCGATGACAGCAGTGATTTCGTTTTCGGATATCTGATTGAACGTACCCATCGCCGTTCCGCTCAGCCCGCCGGTGATGGTCCGGCGCAGGTCGGCATCCGTGGGCAGTTTGTCGTAGGGTGTGCTGCGAAACTTGAACCAGCCTTCGCGAAACGACCTTGGCTTGAGTGGCAGTTCCGCGGCCATCTCACCTTTCCCGTCGGCGCGATCCCCATGGCAGACCAGGCAGTTGCGCTCATAGACAAACTTGCCATCGAGATAGAGGTCATAGTTCGGACCCGTCTGAATTTTTGGCGGGTCCTCAGCGGATGAAGTGGGGGCCGCTGCCCAAAGGCACACCAACAAGACTAGAAGGTAATTTTCCATTCCATCGTTTTGGTCGCGGAGGGAACCACGCGGACGGTGGCGGTCTCCTTTTGATTGGCGATTTCGGCCTTTTCACCATTGACCACGGCGGACTTGAGTTGGAACCCTTGCGGCAGGTGGATGGTCATGACGTAAGGATCGCCGTTCACGACGGCGCTCTTGCCAGCGAGGACTTTGGTCTGGGCGTCCCAGCGTGCGTCCTGAAGGCAAACGCCGCCGCTGGATAGGTGGCGCGTGGTGGAGAGCACCCATGGATGTGGGCGCGCCTCGCGGATGGCGAACACTTGGACGGCGGTGTTCACATCCATGGCGGGAGCTTTGAAGGAGCCCTTCGACTTGCCGAGATAGGTCTGCGTCCAAAATTCGAACACCAGGTACTCGCGATCGCTGGCGAGGCCGAGATCGGCAAATTTCACTTCCTCCTCCGGCATGCCCGCGCGGGCCCATTTGAGTTTGTCCTGCCGCCAATTGAAACGCGCCAGCACCGACCAATGATCGAAAGGCCGGTCGATTTCCTGCAGCCACCAAGGGATTTCGCCGCCGCGCTTGTTGGAATGGAAATCCTTGTTGGCGCGATTGCCGTAGTCGTAGAGCTGACCGGGCACGGTGAAGAGCACGGGGGAACTGCGTTTCATTCCCTCGAGATTGGCGTCGTTCTTGTAGTCTTCGACTTTGTCACTGGTCATCAGCGCACCTCCCGCCATGGCCACGATAGTCGGCTGGTCGATGGTGTCCGCCATCGCGGCCTCTGCGCCGAAGACTTTCATCGTCGTTTTATCCTGATAGGCCGGGGCCATGACGTCGCAATGATCCGGATCCGCGCGGAAGACCACGCCATTGTAAGAGGCGAAACGCTGAAATGTCGTCGGCCCGAATCCGTCATCGCTCAGGCGGCAGCCATCGGCATAACCGATCGAACACACGCCTGGCCGGACACCCCAGCAGGTGAGGATGTAAGTCTCCGGCCCGAGTTCTTCGCGGGCCACACGGTCCCAGTCGCGCAGAGATTCATCCGGCGTGGAGCCGATCTTCTTGAAATGATCCTCACACGGTTTGTTCATGTAGGAATAGAGCAGGTCGCCGGCACCGTCGATCTTCACATAGCTCCATCCCTGCTTCTTCAGCTCCCGGTAGATGGGGCGCACCATGCCCTCGATGGCTTCCTTGTTCTTGGTGTTGAGAATGTAGAATCCTCCGTCCATGTAGATCTTGCCATCGGGCTTGGCGACGAACCAATCCGGATGCGCCTTGCCGATATCGGCCACATTCGGATCGGTGGGACGATGCACGCGATGCACCCAGATGCCGGGTTCCATGCCGGCGGAGCGGATCTTTTTTACGGAGTATTCGGCACCACCGGGGAATTTGTCATTCCAAGTCAACCAGTTCTGCGGACAGCTTCCATTGCCTGTCTGATAGGTATCGTCGAACTGAATGTATTTATAACCATAATCCGGCAGTTTCTTGGCGCTCCAGACATCGACGAGTTCATCGAGCACCTTTTGCGTGAAGCTATGTTTGTAGGCCCACCACGTGCAGTAGCCGGTGACGGGGCCTTTCCAGACAGTGTAGGTCCAGGGCTCGAAATAGGTTAGTTCTCGGTGCTTGCCGTAGAACCGCGGACGGAACACCAACTCGACGCCAGTGCCGCGGCTTTCCCAGGTGAATTCCGTCTTCTGGGCGTTCGCGGACTTTGGCATGATGCGGGTGGCACCATTGGCCGGGCCGGCCAGTTGCCAGTCCCATAGGCGATCATAGACGGCATTGTTGCGCAGGCTGTGGCTCATCCCGACGCTGGTGCGCATCATGGCCAGGCGTTTCTGGGATTCATGTTCAGTCTCGGCAGGGAAGGCTTCGTGGCTGCCGGCGGAAAGGCCGCGGAAAACCAATTGCACGCCGTCCTGCGGCTTGACGGCAACGAACTTCAAGCGCTTTTCGACTTTATCGGTCGTGTCATCTTTGACGTCCGCCTGTTCCAGATTCACCGCATAACCCGGCACCGGCTGACCTGCGGCATTCTCCGCCTGGACCGCGCCATCCAGGATCACCGTTCCGTGGTAGCGAAGAGTCAATTTTGCCGTTCCGGCATCCCAAGTGACTGCGGGAGGGGCGTTGGGCGGCGGTTCAACGGCCTTTTGCGCGAAGGCTGGCGCAAGGGATAAGGCGAGGAAAGCGAGGGCTGGGAATGAGTGGCGCATACGTATTTCGAAATTGGGATTGGGAACCGGGATTCACTTTGTTAGGAAAGCCTTGCTCTGCACCACGAGGTGGACGAGATCACGCAGTCCGCCACGCTTCTCCTGAAGCTGCTTGAGCACGTGTTCCACCTCGCCGCGGTCCGTGGGTTCGATCATGCGGCCGGTGGCATACGAAATCAGTTTCTCGCAAAGGTTGCGTGTGACCTGGTTTTCCCGGGTGAGCAGGTATTTTCTGAGCGCGACAATGTCCGCCAGCGGCTCGCCGTTGGGCAATTCCGCGGAGGGATCGATCTTCTTGTTGCCGATGGGATAGTTGTCGCGCCATTGGCCGATGGGGTTGAAATTCTCGAATGCGAATCCCATGGGGTCGATCTTTTGGTGGCAGCCAAAACAGGCCTCGCTCTTGCGGTGTGCTTCCAGTTGGTCGCGGATGGTCAATGCGCCGCGCAGGTCGGGGGACAGCGCCGGGACATCGGGTGGAGGTGGCGGCGGTGGCGTGCCGAGGATGCTTTCCAGCAGCCAGACACCACGGAGGACTGGCGACGTATCCACGCCATTTGCCGTGGCGGTCAGGACACTCGGGTGCGTGAGGATGCCTCCGCGACGCGAGTCTGTGAGTTTGACCTTACGCATGAAGGCACCCCGGACGTGTTTGGGATAGTAGTCGTTGTAACTCTTGGGGGGGGCATAATCGTCAATGCGGTTGTAGCAATGCTGCGCGGTGCGCTCGTTCATATACGTATAGTCGGAATCGATGAACTCGCGGATGGGGCCGTTGCTTTTCAAAATATTGGCGAAGTAGAGGTCCGTTTCATCCGCCATCAGCGGCCCGAGATGGCGGTCGAAATAACAGCGATAGGGTCCGGACCGATCGGGTGGCATGGCTCCGAGCTTGTCCAGACGCAGCCAGCTCGTGACGAATCGCCTTGTGAAGGCGGCGGCATTTTCATGCTTGAGCATTCGCTCCACCTGCGCGCGCAACACGGCGGGCTCCTTGATTTTTCCATTGGCAGCAAGCTTGAACAGCTCCTCATCGGGCATGGACGACCAAAGGAAGTAACTCAGCCGACTGGCGAGTTGGTAGCCGTCCAGCGGGCCGGCGGTTTCGGGCAAGTAATAGAACCGCGGGGCCGCGAGAATGGCGGTGTAACCCACGCGGAGCGCCTCGGCGCGGGTAAGTCCCTTCGCCAGTTGGGCCTCGACGAGTTTGACGTAACGGTCCACATCCTCGGGGAGCACCGGACTGCGATAGGCCCGGCGGGCGAATTTGAGCAGGAGATCCGCAGCGCTTTCGGTGTCTTTCGTGCCATAGAGCGCGGTATGGCTGCGCGGAGGCCATTGCTCGATCAGGGGCTCAAACGTCATGCTGTGGACGCGCACATGAGGTCCCAAGTAGCCGTCGGCACCGAAGAGAGCCTTGACCATTTCCGCATGGTGATCCTGTTTTTCCTTTTCCGGCGCTTCGTTCGGCGGTCTCGGGCGAAAGGCGGCGGGGAGAGCTTTCTCTACGTTTTCCAAGGGCCTGAAGGCTCTACCCTGCGGCCCATTTTCCCACCCTACCCACGCCGTCCACGTGGCGTTGAGCAGCACCTCATGCACGAAGGTTCTGGTCTTTCCGTCCGCCGTCATGGGCCACTGCACCACTGGAATATCGGCCGGACTGCCACCGCTAAACCCAGAGCCCTTGCGCACGTCCTTCACGTGCAAGCCGAGCATCATCGGTTCATTCTCGGGGATATCCACCAGATCACCGAACGGGTGCTTCTGGTTGTGCGCCGATGCCTCAATGGTAATGCGATAACGCGCTGAAACGCCAACGCCAGTGCCAGCCAGTGCGGATGGGGAAATCACTCCCTCATCACCGAGTCCGCCATTGGGCTCCATGTAAATATCGAAAAGTCCGTCGTAGCCGGGATGCACCGTGTGCGCGGTGGTGGCCAGCAATCCCTTTGGTTCATTGCGAATCGGCCAGGCGAAGCGCCGCGCCTCAGTCTTCGGCTTTTCGCCCGCCGCGGTGGCCCGGTCCAGGGCCTCCTCAGCGGCTCCGATGAGGAGCTTGAGCAGGAAATCCGACATCATCAGTTTCTGTCCGATGTTGTCGAAGCCGTGCAGCTTTTCATCATCCGGGAAATCCCGTTCCACTCCGGTACCCACGTTGATGACTGCCCCGCTGCCCTGCGCATCGACGATCTCCGGCCCGACGCTCGGATTGCGGTAATCAGGACCTTCGAGATAAAGCAAATCGCGCAGCGTGTTGCGCAGCTCGGCACGGTTGAGCCGGCGCAGAACGGTGCTGCCTCCGGTGCTCTTCTTCTGGGCATAGGCTTTGTCCAGGCGGGCAGTTAGCACATTGGTAAATGCTGTTATTTCGGCGGCGTCAGGCTGTGGTTTCTTCGGCGGCGGCATTTCATCGAGATTCACCTGATCGAGAGCGTCCTGCCAGACGCGCAACGTTTCCACCTTGGTCAAATCATGGTCCAGGGTGTCGAATCTCAAATCGTGCTTCTGCTTCTCCGGTCCGTGGCAC
>CAYRLT010000648.1:0-6294 GCA_964425095.1 uncultured Luteolibacter sp. | reverse complement strand
CGGAGAAAAGCTTCAGCGAGGTCTCCTCGTCGTTGCTCCGGTTTGCCCAAAGCCAAACCAGAACCACGCAGGAAATCATGCCGACCATCAATCAGCTCGTTCGCAAGGGACGCCACACTCCGGCCGAAAAGTCGAAGTCACCCGCTCTCGTGAACTGCCCACAGCGCCGCGGAGTGTGTCTTCAAGTAATGACCCGCACGCCCAAGAAGCCGAATTCGGCTCTCCGTAAAGTGGCCAAGGTGCGCCTTACCAACGGATTTGAAATCATCGCCTACATCGGCGGTGAAGGCCACAACCTCCAGGAACACTCAATCGTCCTCGTTCGCGGTGGCCGGGTGAAAGACCTTCCGGGTGTCCGCTACCACATCGTTCGTGGTTCGCTCGACACCCTTGGAGTCGATAAGCGCCGTCAATCCCGTTCGAAATACGGTGCCAAACGCCCGAAACCCGGTGCCGTCGCCGCTCCTGCCAAAAAAGGCGGGAAGAAGTAATCCTCATCCAATCCTAATTTCACCCACCCACCGCCATGCCACGCCGCAAGCGCATCTTCACCAAACCGGATCGTCGCGATCCCCGCTACGACAGCGCCCTCGTCGGTCACCTCATCAGCAAGGTGATGAACGATGGCAAGCGCTCACTCGCGCAACGCATCGTTTATGCCGCGATCGAACGCGCCAACGAAGGAATCGATACCGTCGATCCGCTCGAAGTCATCACCCGTGCGGTGGAAAACTCCAAACCACGCGTGGAAGTGAAATCCCGCCGCGTTGGTGGCGCCACTTATCAAGTGCCGCTGGAAGTTCACCCGGACCGTTCCGAGTCGCTCTCCATGCGTTGGCTCGTTAACTACGCCCGCAACCGCAAAGGCACTCCGATGCACGTCGCTCTCGCCAACGAGATCAAAGACGCTGCCAACAACCAAGGTGCCGCCGTTCGCAAGCGCGACGACGTGCACAAGATGGCCCAAGCCAACCGCGCCTTCGCCCACTTCCGCTTCTAATTGAATCCGCGCCGCAAGGCGCACGCCCATTGTGAATCCGAATAGTCCAAACCGCCAATACGTGCTCGAACGCACCCGAAATATCGGGATTGCGGCACATATTGATGCGGGCAAGACCACGCTCACCGAGCGCATTCTGTTCTACACGGGCATGATTCATAAAATCGGCGAGGTGCACGATGGTGCCGCCACGACCGACTGGATGGAACAAGAGCGCGAGCGTGGTATCACCATCACCTCCGCCGCCGTCACCACCGAATGGTGGCAACGCGCTGAAGAGGGGACTGTGAAACTTTTCCCTGATCAGAAGCAACGCATCAACATTATCGACACTCCCGGCCACGTGGACTTCACCGCAGAGGTGGAACGCTCACTCCGGGTTCTCGATGGTGCGATCGTCGTTTTCTGCGGTGTCGCCGGTGTCCAGCCACAATCCGAAACCGTTTGGCGCCAAGCCACGAAGTATAACGTGCCGCGCATCGTGTTCGTCAATAAGATGGACCGCACCGGTGCCGACTTCGACAATGTCTTCAACGAAGTGAAGGAAAAGCTCGGTGCCAACGCGGTCCGGATTCTGATCCCGATCGGTTGCGAAGATCACCTCATCGGCCAGATCGATGTCGTCAATCAACGCGCCGTTTATTTTTCGGACGACGAAAAGTTCGGCTCCACCTACACGATCAAAGAACTCGAAGGCGAGCTCATCGATATCGCCAAGGAAGCCTACGAAGAACTCGTCCACGCCGTCGCCGATGCCGATGAACTGGTCGGCGAGAAATTCCTGATGGAAGAGCCGGTTTCCCTTGAGGAACTCAAACAAGGCCTTCGCCGCGCCACTATCGCCAACCACCTGATCCCCGTTGCCGGTGGATCCGCTTTTAAAAACAAAGGCGTTCAATATCTGCTGGATGCCGTCGTCGATTACCTCCCTAGTCCGCTCGACATCCCATCGGCGATCGGTATGGACCCCGACAACGAGGAACATCAGATCGAGGTCAAAACCTCCGACCACGAGAAGTTCGTCGCCCTCGCATTCAAACTTTGGGCTGACAAGTTCGTCGGCAAACTCGTTTTCTTCCGCGTTTACTCCGGTGTCATCAAAAAAGGCGATACGGTCTACAACCCACGCACCCGCCGCTCCGAGCGAGTCGGCCGTTTGATCCAAATTCAAGCCAGCGAGCACAAGGACATCGATGTCTGCTACGCCGGCGACATCGCCGCTATGGTCGGCCTGAAAAATGTCACCACCGGTGACACCCTCGCCGCCGACAAATACGACGTCGTGCTCGAGCCTCCCACTTTCCCGGAACCCGTCATCTCGATGGCGGTTGAGCCGAGAACCAAGGTCGACCAAGAAAAACTTGCGATGGCCCTCAGCCGCCTGTCCGAAGAGGACCCGACCTTCATGGTGAAAACCGATGAGGAAACCGGCCAAACCATCATTTCCGGCATGGGTGAGCTTCACCTGGAGATCATTATCGATCGCATCCGCCGCGAATTCAAAGTGGAGGCCAACACCGGCGCTCCTCAAATCGCCTACCGCGAAACCATCACCAAAGCCGCTGGCGGCGAAGGCAAACTGGTCAAGCAATCCGGCGGCCGCGGCCAATACGGCCACGTCATCCTCTCGATGAAGCCCAATGAAAAGGGCAAGGGCCTGACCATCGAAAACAAAGTCGTCGGTGGCACCATCCCGAAAGAATACATCAGCGCCGTGCTCAAAGGCGTGAACGAAGCCATGACCAACGGCATCATCGCCGGCTATCCGGTCATCGATGTCCATGTCGAAATCCTCGATGGCTCCTACCACGATGTGGATTCCAACGAAAACGCCTTCACCATGGCCGCAATCTTCGCCATGAAAGACGGCTTCAAGAAAGCCAAATCCATTTTGCTAGAGCCGATCATGGCCGTCGAAGTCTCCACTCCGGACGACTATCAAGGCGACGTGATGGGCGATTTGAGCCGCCGCCGCGGACAAATCCAAAACACTGAATCCAAAGGCAAGCTCTCCATCGTGCATGCCAATGTCCCTCTCAAGGAAATGTTCGGCTACTCAACAGCCGTCCGCACCCTCTCATCAGGACGTGCTTCCTATGCAATGACACCATCGCATTTCGAGCAAGTCCCCACCAGTATCGTCGAAGAGATCGTAAGCGACCGCCTCGGTTAGCCGAACCTGATCACTCGCCCTGTAGCCCACCACGTAAACCGTCAAACAACCTCTCCACCATGGAAAATCAGAAAATACGCATCCGCCTGCGCGCCTTCGATCACCGCGCGATCGACCGCTCCGCCCAAGAAATCGTGGAGACCGCGAAGCGCACCGGCGCCCGCGTCGCCGGCCCGATCCCACTTCCAACCCGCATCGAGAAGTTCAGCGTCAACCGCTCGGTTCACGTCAACAAGAAGTCTGCCGAACAATTCGAAATCCGCACTCATAAGCGTTTGCTCGACATCGTCGATCCAACCGCCCGCACCGTGGACGAGCTCAAAAAGCTCAACCTCCCAGCCGGTGTCGACATCACCATCCGCATCTGAGTTCGGCATATCTGCCATCTTCGATACTCTATCTCCAATCCTTTATCTTTATCTAGCCATGTCACTCGGCCTTCTCGGCAAAAAAATCGGTATGACCCGCCTGTTCGACCAACAGGCCGGGACCATGATCCCCGTAACCGTCATCGACGTTTCCGGTAACACCATCCTTCAGACCAAGACCCCTGAAACCGACGGCTACTCCGCCGTGCAAGTCGGCTTTGGCGATCAAAAGGAACAACGCGTCTCCAAACCGGACCTCGGCCGCTTCAAGAAAGCCGGATCCAGCCCAAAACGCTTCATCCAGGAATTCCGCTTCGAAGCCGGAACCGCATTGCCTGAAGCCCACACCGGAATGGAAACCTTCGTCGCCGGCCAATGGGTCGACGTCATCGGCAACACCAAGGGTAAAGGTTTCCAAGGCGCCATGAAACGTTACGGATTCGGTGGCCTCAAGCAGAGCCACGGCTCGATGATGCACCGCCGGACCGGTTCCATCGGTGCGGGCTCCACCCCAGGCCGCGTCTGGAAAAACCAACAGATGCCCGGTCACATGGGCACCAACCGCACCACCGTGCAAAACCTCAAAGTCGTCGCCGTTCGTCCAGAAGATGGCGTCATCCTCGTCTCCGGCGCAGTTCCTGGCACTAAGGGCAGCTATGTCACCGTGCGTCCTGCCAAGAAAAAGACCGCCTGATCTCAAGGCCATCCCTTAACTCGTAAGATTCCAAGTCATGTTCGCCAAGTCACTCACCGTAGAAGACGCCCAGGCCGCCAACCTCGTGATGGTCGGTCCGGAAAAAGGTCGCCAAGCTGTTCACGATCTCGTGACAGCCTACCGCGCCAACCGCAGCTCCGGCACCGCCTGCACCAAAACCCGCGGCGAGGTTTCCGGAAACAACAAAAAAATCTATAAGCAGAAGGGCACCGGTAACGCTCGTCACGGCGACAAACGCGCTCCCATCTTCGTCGGTGGTGGTGTCGTTTTCGGCCCGCGTCCCCGCGATTACTCCAAGAAGGTCACCAAGACCGTTCGCAAGCTCGCGCTGCGCCGCGTCCTCGGCGACCTCATTCAAGGAGAAAAACTCAAGGCGGTTGATTCCTTCTCGATCGCCGACGGCAAAACCAAGTCGTTCATCACCGCCATCAACGCGCTCGCCGCGCCGGGCAAGATCCTCTTGGTTTCCAATTCCTTCGATGAGTCCACCTACCTGGCCGCCCGCAACGTGGCTTGGGTGCAACTCGTCACCGGTTCCGACCTCAACGTCGAACAACTCCTCCTCGCCAATTCCGTCATCCTCGTGGGTGACGCCCTTCAAACTCTTGCGCAACGCAGCGCCTGAACCCCGGACCCCACACCGAGATCATGAAAGATATTTACCAGGTCATTAAAAACGTCCGACTCAGTGAGAAGGCCTCCATGCTCCAGGAGACCAACAACGAAGTCACCCTCGAAGTCGATCGCAAGGCTAACAAGCTTGAGATCAAACAAGCGGTCGAACAACTCTTCGGAAAAACCGTCCTCGGCGTTCGCACCGCCAACTACGATGGAAAACTCCGCCGTCAACGCCGCGCTGATGCCGGCCGCACCAATCACTGGAAAAAAGCCATCGTCCGTCTCAAGGAAGGCGAATCGCTCGATCTGATTTGAGAGCCTGATCGCTCTTCCAATCACAACCACTTACCGTTCCGCGAGTCATGCCACTGAAAAATTTCAAGCCAATCACCCCATCCGCGCGCTACAAGAATCTCCCGTCTTTCGAGGAGATCACCAAAAGCAAGCCTGAGAAGAGTCTTCTCACGCCCTTGAAGCGCAGCGGTGGTCGTAACAACACCGGCCGCATCACCTGCCGCCACATCGGCGGTGGCCACAAGCGCCACTATCGCCTCATCGACTTCCGTCGTGGCAAGCTCGATGTGCCAGCCAAGGTTATCGGCATCGAATACGATCCGAACCGCACCTGCCGCATCGCGCTCATCCAATATGAGGACGGACAAAAGTCCTACATCCTCGCGCCACTTGGCCTCGAAGTCGGTTCCACCGTCGTTTCCGGCGCCAACGTCGCTCCCAAGACCGGCAACGCGATGCCACTCAGCGCCGTGCCACTCGGCACTTCCATCCACAACATCGAGTTGATCCCAGGCAATGGCGGCAAGGTCGCCCGTGCCGCCGGCCAACTCGCCGTGCTCTCCAACCGCGATGGCGGTTGGGCGCTCGTTAAAATGCCTTCCGGTGAAATCCGCCGCTTCAATGATCGTTGCTTCTGCACCATCGGCCAAGTCGGTAACCGCGACCACATGAATGAAACCTCCGGCAAAGCGGGCCGCACCCGCTGGCAGGGTGTTCGTCCGACCGTCCGCGGTATGACCATGAACCCCGTCGACCACCCGAACGGTGGTGGCGAAGGCAAGTCCAAGTCCGGTGGTGGTCGTCAGCATCTTCTCAGCCCATGGGGCCACGCGAAGGGTCAGAAGACCCGCAACAAGAAGAAAACCACCGCGGTCTTCATCGTCGAGTCCCGCCATAAGAAGAAGTAATCCCTTCTTAATCTGAAATCTCAAATCTGAAATCTCAAATTTCCCATGCCACGCTCACTCAAGAAAGGCCCATTCGTTGATCAAAAGCTTCTCGCCAAGATCGACGCCGTCGCCGAAGCCGGATCCGACCGCAAGCCCATTAAAACCTGGAGCCGCAAGTCGATGATCACCCCGGATTTCGTCAGCCACAACTTCGCTGTCCACAACGGTAAGACCTT
>CAYRLT010000647.1:0-1731 GCA_964425095.1 uncultured Luteolibacter sp. | reverse complement strand
CCGCATCGATTTTGAGCACGGCGATGTCCAGCAAGGTGTCCTCTCCGATCAAACGCGCCGGATGCGATTTCCCATCATGCAGCGTCACCTGGATTTTTTGTTGACCGGCGATGACGTGATGATTGGTCACCACATGCCCCTCTTGCGTGACGATGACGCCTGATCCCTGTCCCTGCGTTGGATAACGCCGCACTTGGGTGCGGCCCCAAAGATCCATCATGCGCTCCGTCCGGATGCCGGCGGTGTTGATGCTGACCACGGATGGCACAACCGCGCGGGTTAGGTTGGCGTATTCATCGTTGATCCGCGAAAGCAATTCCACATCCCCCAGATCCACCGCGCCTTTTTCCGGCAAGGTGAATTTTTCCGGCATAAAGCGATCGCCGCTTGTAGAAATCCCGGTGAACCAATCCCGGAAACTCCCGCCGCTGCGATAAGTCCGCAACACCGACACTGCGGTAAATGCGGTGAAAAAAACGGCGAGCAGCGCAAGCAGACGACGAAATCCGGGATTCATGGGGAAAGGAGTGACGCCCGATAAGATGCCCTCGGATCGTGGATTTCCAAGCCCGGAAACGCCCAATGCCATCATATTCATGGTTCCGCCGCCTTGGCTACTCCCCCTGTGCACGCGATTCCATCACTCAGGCGACGTGCTCAAGGTTTCCAAGTTTCTGGGAAAAGAGTCTTAGCTTCTTGGCGGTTTAACTTTTTTGCCTTTCCCCCAGCCGGTCCGACATTCTTTTAACCACTGAGGCACAGAGGGAAGAGGAGGTCACAGAGAAGAGAAATTGAAGAATAGAGATATCCCCTCTGCGTCCTCCTCTTCCCTCTGTGCCTCAGTGGTAATAAAAAACAGCCATTCTCGCCAGAATCCGGTTAACCTTAGAATCCACAGTTGAAAGGCAAAAAGGCCTATTGGCACAATTTACGCAGGATGATTTTCGACCTGGCGGGCAGCCAGCTCAAAAAACCGCTGGATATCGCGAACAGGCGTGACTTCCCGGGCTTTACTTCCGCCCCGGGTTTCGGGCATCTTCCCGCCCCGGTCGCTGCCGCAGCCCTCCGCACGACCCAAATTTTCCCACCCGCTGACCCATGACCGCCGCCGAGATCCGCCAAAGCTTCCTCGATTTTTTCCAGGAAAAACAGCACACCATCGTCCCCTCCGCCTCGCTGCTCCCGCAGTCGCCCGGTCTGCTGTTCACGAATGCGGGTATGAATCCCTTCGTCCCGTATTTCCTCGGCGTCGAAAAAGCTCCCTACGATCCACCGCGCGCCGCCGATACCCAGAAATGCATCCGCGCCGGCGGCAAACACAACGACCTCGAAGATGTCGGCTACGACACCTACCACCACACGTTCTTCGAAATGCTCGGAAACTGGTCGTTCGGGAACTACTTCAAAAAGGAAGCCATCGCCTGGGCCTTGGAACTTGTCGTCGAGCGCTGGGGCCTTCCCGCCCACCGGCTCTATGCGTCGGTCTATGCGCCGAAACCCGGCGACCCCGGAAACTTCGACCAGGAAGCCTACGACATCTGGGCCGCCCTCTTCATCTCAAAAGGTTGCGATCCCGCCATCCAAATCGTCCACGGCAACGTCAAAGACAACTTCTGGATGATGGGCGAAACCGGCCCCTGCGGCCCCTGCTCCGAACTCCACGTCGATCTAACACCCGAAGGCAACCCCGTCACCGGCCGCAACCTCGTCAACAACGACTCCGACCTCTGC
>CAYRLT010000646.1:0-12044 GCA_964425095.1 uncultured Luteolibacter sp. | reverse complement strand
GCCTCTTGCAACTCGCGCGGCGCAGGGCTAGAGGTTATCGCACCTTTAGAAATTTCCAAGCGATGGCGTATTGGATCGCTGGTGGTTTAACCATTGAAAACCGACGTGCACTTACCCACTAAAAGTTCAGGAGCGCCGAATATATCAAATCATGAAAACTAAAACCATGACCAGTGTTTTGGCCGTCCTCTTCATCAGCGGAGGATTTGCTATGGCGCAAAACCAATCCTGCCCAAGCGGTAAAGGCTACGGCGGACCACCACAATCCGAAGATGAACGTACCGCCCGTCAGCAAATGTGTTTGGAAGCCAACGGTGAAGTCTGCCCGAGCGGCGGCGAAAACGCGGGTGAAGTCAACGGGCAAGGCAAGCGCTCCGGTGCGCGTGATGGCACGGGCAAGGGTGCAGGCAAGGGCAAGGGTCAACGCAGCGGGCCGCGTAATGGCAGTGGCACCCAACAGCGTAAAGGCAAAGGGAATGGCATCTGATTGATGCGCTTGGTTTACCACGGATGATTGGTATCAATGTGCCAATCATCCGTTTTTGTTAGACTTTAAGTGGTAGGTTGATCACGAAGCGGGTTAGGCCAGGTCGGCTTTCCTCCAGTTCCACGCTGCCATGGTGAGCATGAAGAAGTTCCCGCGTGAGACTGAGCCCTAGGCCGATGCCGTCGATGCGTCGTTCGCGCGACTGATCGGCTCGCTGAAATCGATCGAAGATGAGCGCTTGTTCGCCGGTGGGAATGCCGGGGCCGGAATTTGCGACGGTGATGCGCGCTTTGCGGCCATCGGCCTTCAACTCCACGCGGATGAAGCCGCCGGGTTTGTTGTATTTTACCGCGTTGATCAGCACATTGAGGAAGGCGCTGCGCAGCAACAGTGAATCCGCCATCACCCGGATGTCGGTCGCTATCTGAGCTTTCAGTTCGAGTTCCGCCTCGGCAGCGAGTACCTCCGTGTCTTCTAGCAATTCAGGCAGTAATTCGCTCAAACTAACTTCTTCGAACGCTGGCACGAGTTGTCCGGCATCGGCGCGTGAGAGCAGTAAAAGGCTGCGCGTGATACCAGTTAAACGATGGGTTTCATCTAGCAGACTACTAAGAAGTTTTTGTATGGGTGATCCGGGCGCTGCCTCGTGGATGGCGTTTTCGAGTTCGCCGCGCATGATGGCGATCGGAGTTTTGAGCTCGTGGGAGGCATCGGCACTGAAGCGGGTGGCTTGGCGGAAACTTTGTTCCAATCGATCCATCATGTGGTTGAGCGTGTCGATCAGGCGGCGGATTTCTGGATCTTCGTCGGAAACCGGAATCCTGCGGTCCATGCCGGTCGATGTCATATTGGCGGCGGTTTCGGAAATCATTCGCAGCGGCCGCAACGCGCGCCCGGCGACGATCCAGCCACCGAGGCCGACCAGTGCCAGGGCGACCGGCAGCGCCAACAGGAACGCGAGTTGCAATTGGCGGATTTCCGCCTCGGTGGGCCTTGCATCCAGCCCGATGATGAGGGTGAAATCGTCGTTACCGAGTCGGCCGACCCGCCATGATCCAGCGGATGTCGTGAGCGTCATGAACTCCGGGGTTTTGGTGAAGCGCAGTGCATTCCCTCCGCCGCCGGGTCCCATGCCGCGGCCATAGCCGCCACCCCAGCCACGGCCGGATGTAGGTTTTTCGTCATCCATTACGGGCGAAGCATTATTCACGATGGGAGAATCCGCTAGCGGGCGTTCGAAGGCGGACTCCGGCAAATCCTTCGGCCAACTGTTTGATTGGTGCAGGCGCGTGCCATCAGCTGCGCGCACTTGAAAAATTAAGGAATCGGCATCACCGCCATCGCCAAAAACAAACGACAAGCTTTCCTCGAATCGTTTAAAATCCCGTTGTTGAGTGAGCCAACCCGGCTGTCGGCCGCCGAGCGAGCGGATGCGGGTGTCGAGCGTTACGGTTTTCTGATGCTTCACCACCCACAATGCCAACAAGCCGAAAAGCACTAATACCGCGCCCGCGATTATGGTTGATAGAAATGCGATCTTGAATCGGAACGACGGATTTTTCATAGCTCAGGTATCTTTGCGCATCCGGTAGCCTACGCCGCGGATCGTTTCGATGAGTTTAGATTCGCCCTCGGTATCAATTTTCCTGCGGAGGCGCTGGATATAAACATCCACAAGATTGGTTCCGGGATCGAAATCATAACTCCACACTCGTTCGCAGATTTGCGCGCGGCTGAGCACGCGGCCCGGTGTGCGGGCCAAATGCTCTAATAGCTGAAACTCGCGTGCGGTCAACTCGATGGCTCGGCTGCCGCGCAAAACCTCACGGGTCAGCAGGTTGATGCTTAGGTCAGCCACGGTGATCAGGCTTTGTCCGGTGCCGGAGGCGCGGCGCGTTACTACGTGCAGCCTAGCGATGAGCTCCTCGATGAAAAACGGTTTGGTCAGGTAATCGTCGGCCCCGAGGTTGAGGCCTTCAAGGCGTTCATTAAGTTCGCTGCGTGCGGTCAGAAGAATCACGGGCACGGCCATTTTCCGTTCGCGGAGGTTTTTTAAGATACTCAGGCCATCGCGACCGGGCAGCATGATATCAAGGATTATTGCATCGTAGGGGCGCGTGGTGGCAAGCGTGTAACCCTCGTCACCGTGATGACTCACATCAACCACAAATCCTGCTGCCTCGAGCCCCTTGCGGACGAAAGCAGAGATCTTTTTTTCATCCTCGACGATCAGTATCTTCATGCCGGTGTTTCCACATTTCTCTTACGCAGGCTAGGTGCTGGCTTCGTGAAAACAACAAACATCCTCACCTGGAATCTTTTCGGAGTTGACTCAAAGCAAGTTGAAGATCGGCTGCGGCCAGATGCCGAAGATGATTGTGGCGATGGTGAGTAGGGCGATACAGACTTTGCTAATCACCGGGAGAGTGACGGCGGCGCGATCGCCGGGATCGACCCACCACATGGCGCGGACGACGTTGAAGTAGTAGTAGAATCCAGCGGCGGCGGCGATGAAGGCGACACCGACACCGGCCCAGAGATGGGCATCGACGGCGAGTGAGAAGACGAAGAATTTGCCGATGAATCCTGCGGTGAGCGGCACACCGGCGAGCGCGGCTAACAGGATGGTGAGTGCGAGGGCGAGCAGCGGGTTGGTTTTGCCGAGGCCGTTGAAGTCGGTGATGTTCTCGCCATCGCGTTGAATGCGGACCTGGGAGAGCACGAAGAAGACGCCGAGCGTCATGATGAGGTAGGTGGCGAGGTAGAAGGAAACGACTTGGACGGAGCTGAGGGCTTCAGCGGTTTCCGAGGCACCCGCGGCGAGCGCGAGTAAGAGGAATCCGGCGTGGGCGATGGAGGAGTAGGCGAGAAGGCGCTTGAAGTTGGTTTGCGGAATCGCGGCGAGGTTTCCGAAGAGGAGAGTGGCGATCGAGAGGATGATGAGAAGATTCATCACCGGGCCACGGGTGAGTTTGCTCGCGAGGAAGGGCTCGAGGAAACGAATCATCAGGATGAAACCGGCGGCTTTGGAGCCTACGGAGAGAAACGCGGTGGTCGGAGTGGGGGCACCTTGATAGACATCGGGGATCCAGACTTGCATGGGAACCGCGCCGATTTTGAAGCTAAGACCGACCATGACCAGGGCTATGCCGAAAAGCAGGGGGGTGGTTATTGATGGTGGGGCGTTTAGAAACAGGTTACTGATTTGCGGAATGTCTCCAAGTTGAGGGATGGAAATTCTCTGGGCTATTGCTGCGAGGTTCATGGTTCCAGTCGCTCCATAGACCCAGGCGATGCCATAGACGAGGAATCCGGTGCTGAGCGCGCCGAGGATGAGGTATTTTACCCCGGCTTCGAGCGAACCGACGTTGCGGCGCATGTAGGCGACGAGGATGTAGAAAGTGACGGTGACGAGTTCGAGTGCGACGAAGGCACCCGCGAGATCCTTGGCGGAAGCGAGAAACATCATGCCGGCGCAGGCGAAGATGGGGAGCGCGTAGAATTCACCGGTGCCGTTTTCCGAACCGGGATGATCGGTGAAGCGGGCGAGGATTTTCCGGTAATCGACGGAGAGCAGAACGACGAAGATCGTGGTGACGAGGGCAAAGATCTTGTAGAAGCGGGCGAGGGAATCGAATTGATAGAAATTCCAGAGCGGCCACTTAGCCCAAGCAGCGTCGGGTTTTGCATCCGGGCCGATGGCGAGAGTTGTGAGAACGAGAATGACACCGAGACCAAGTGCGGCGGCGATGCCGACCCAGGCCTTGCTTTTCGTGGGCACGAAGGTTTCGGCCATCAGTAGGATGAGACCAAGGGTGATGGTGAGGGCTTCTAAGTAGTAGGCGGGCATGGTGGAGAAAATTTTAAATTCTAAATTCTAAATTCGAAACGGAAGAGAAAGAATAGAGAAAGAAGAGCACGGTATTATATTTGTTTCGAATTTAGTGCTTAAGATTTAGTGCTTTATTTCAGCAGATTGAGGAGGAGGTTCGGATAGAGTCCTACTGCGAAGAGCGCCAGCACTAGGAGCACGGCGGGGATGCGATCGGCGAGGGTGAGGTCTGCAGCGGACTCGGTGGATTTCACGGTGGGGCCTTGGAAGATGTTGCGGTAGGCGCGGAGCATGTAAACGGCGGAGATGACGACGCCCCAGATCGAGAGGATGCAGGCGATTTGCACGGGGCCGAGGCTGGCGGTGCCGTTGTAGCCCTTGAAGGCTGCGAGGAAGACGAGGACTTCGCCGGAGAAGTTGGCAAGGCCTGGCAAGCCGATGGACGCCATGGCGGCGATGCCGAATATGAAGGCGAGTTTGGGAGCAGATTTGGCGAGGCCTCCGAGGTCTTGGAGATCGAGCGAACCGGTGTTGCGTTCGATGCGGTCGGCAAGGCCGAAGAGCAAGGCGATGGAAACGCCGTGGGCGAACATGAGCAAGACGGCGGCAGGTTGGGCGAGGGGATTTCCCGGGAAGGCAATGAGCGCGGCAATGGCGAGGAAGATGTAACCCATGTGCATGACGGAGGAGTTTCCGAGCATGGTGTCGAGGCGTTTTTGAGAGATGGTGACCAGACCAACCCAGAGGATATTGCATAACAAAAGAACCAACAGTGGCGTGAGCCAAGCTTGGAGGCCATCGGGCACGAGGGGGATGGCGATACGAAGCAGGCCGTAGAGGCCGAATTTTTTCAGGACGCCGGCATGCAGCATGGCGACCGGGGCCGGTGCGCTGGCATAGGCGGGGGCTGCCCATGAGTGGAAGGGGAAGAGCGAGACGAGCGTGCCGAAACCGACGAGTAGCAGCGCTGCGATGCTTTTTTGTGAGGCTGGATCGATTTGGTCTTTGGCGGCGATCATTCCGGCGATATTGTAGGTTCCGGTTAGATTGGCGAGCCAGACGAGGCCGGCGAGCAGGATGATCGAGCCGAGGCCGAGGTAGATGGTGATTTTCCAGGCGGCTTCCTTGCGGTCGCCGCGGCCGAGCATGCCGATCATGAGGAAGGTCGGGATGAGGGCGAGCTCGTGGAAGGCGAAAAAGAAGAATAAATCGGTGGCGGCGAAGGCCCCGAGTGCGCCAGCG
Source organism: uncultured Luteolibacter sp. (assembly GCA_964425095.1). GTDB lineage: Bacteria > Verrucomicrobiota > Verrucomicrobiia > Verrucomicrobiales > Akkermansiaceae > Luteolibacter. The sequence goes on along the minus strand of CAYRLT010000646.1, from coordinate 6,483 downwards.
GAGATGAGAAGGGATGATCCGAAGTAGAGTTTTTCTTTGCCTTCGGGAGCCTTGCCGGAAAGCACCGCGGCGAGGGTGACGATGACGGTGAGCAGGACCATGATGGCGCTCATGCCGTCGGGAAATCCGAAGGCGAGATTGAGTGCGGGTTTCTCAAGGACGGGTAAGGAAAGCGACCAGCAGGTGCATTGCCATGAAAACGCGGCGTAGATGCCGAGCACGAGATTCGCAGCAGCCACGGAGATGGTGGTGAGGCGGGCGGGCGCGCCTAGCAGAATCGCGATGAAGGCGATGATCGGGAGAAAGACGAGGATTGCGAGCATGTTGAGAGTGGTAAATCGGTGACTTCAGGGGGAGATCAGGGTGACTTTTGGAAAGTAGGTCCGATATCGTTTCAGATCGCGGGTCAGGATGGAGCAACCGAGGATCTCGGCATGAGCCCCGATGAAAAAGTCGGGGAGGGGAGACGTTTTTATTCCGCCTTTCGAGCGATACTGGCGATACGCCCTAGCTGCGATGAAGAGACCGGATTTTGGAATTTCCAAGTAATCGAGGTTCAGATCGTCAACGATTTCATCGACATGATCCTGCGAAGGAGCGCCGGTGCAGAGTTCCGCATAAATCACTGGATTGATGAATACACCTTGCTCGCGATGTTGGCGGAGAGCCTCGTCAGCACGCGCGGCCCATGGGGAATCGTCAATCACGATGTCCAGAATGAGGTTGGTATCAATGATGACTGCCATGCAAGTTACTCCTCTCTGGTGAGAGTCATGATGGCATCCGTGGTGATGCCGAGGTGCTTCCACTTTCCCCGGGCGGGCGACCGATAGCCTTCTCCTTGTGGAGATGATTCTGGTTTCGGATCGGGCGTGTTGGCGAAGGTTGCGCGGGTGAGGATCTCGCGAGCTTCGGCTTCCATCGACTTGCCGTGTTGTGCCGCGATGACCCGCAGGCGCTGCTTTACCTGATCGTCGAGATTGCGAATGGTGATCGTGGTGCTCATGAAGCAATGATTGCATTGATTGCGTTGCTGTCAATTTTGAGTTTCAAAGAAACACTGTGAAGTAGATGACGAGAATGACGCCGAAGCCGAAGGCGAAGGAGTAGGCTTGGAGTTGGCCGGATTGGAGTTTGCGGAAGAGGTTGCCGGTGCTGGCAGCTCCGCGGCTGAGACCGCCGACTAGTAGGCCGTTGATGAGGAATTCGTCGAAGAAGTGGACGATGGCGGCAAAGGCATCTTGGAAATAGCGGACGAGATAGTTGTCGTAGATAGCGTCGATGTAGAAACGGTTTTTGAAGAGCGGGATTGAGAGCGGATCCTTATCCTTGCCTGCATAGAGAATGAAACCGGCTCCAGCGCCGATGATGAGGGCGATGGCGGAGACCCAGAAGAGGAAGTTGAGATGGAACTCGCCAGCGTGCTCAGGTGCGGCGGGGGCATATGCATTGACGAATCCGTAGCCAGCGATGAGTGCGAGAATCGAGAGGACGACGAGCGGGATAAACATCAGCGGGCTGACTTCGTGGGCGTGATCGGCGTTTTTCGATTTGGCCTTGCCGAGGAAGGCGATGACGAACAGGCGCGTCATGTAGAATGGAGTGAGCACGGCGACGAAGGCGGCGATCCAGAACAGGATCGGTTCTTTTTCGTGAGCGGCTTCGAGAATGAGTTCTTTGGAGAAGAATCCGGAGGTGAAGGGCACGGCGATGAGTGCGGCGAAGCCGAGGAAGAATGTGATGCCGGTGATGGGCATTTTTTTCAACAGGCCGCCCATTTTCCAGATGTTTTGCTCGTGATGGCAGGCGTGGATCACCGCGCCGGAACCGAGGAAGAGCAGGGCTTTAAACCATGCGTGAGTGAAGAGGTGGAACATGCCGGCCTCGCCAGCGAGCAGGCCGACGGCCATAACCATGTAGCCGAGTTGCGAGAGAGTGGAGTAGGCGAGCACGCGTTTGATGTCGTCCTGTTGGGTGGCCATCAGGGCGGCGACGAGAGCGGTGAAGCCGCCGACGTATGCGATGGTAGTTCCGGCAAATCCATCAAAGGCCTCGGTGCCGATCGAGAGTTGCACGCGGAACAGCATGTAAACTCCGGCGGCAACCATGGTGGCGGCATGGATGAGGGCGGAAACGGGGGTGGGGCCTTCCATGGCGTCGGGCAGCCAAACGTGGAGCGGAAGTTGGGCGGACTTGCCGACGGCGCCGCAGAAGATACAGAGAATTGCAGTGGAGAGAATCACACTGTAGGCGGCAGAGTTTTGGGCGAAATAAGCTGCATTGTCGGTTCCGAATGCGGCGAGACCGGATTTCATGGTATCAAACGCAAGCGTGCCGGTGATGCTCCAGAGCATGAGAATGCCGACCATGAATCCGAAGTCGCCGACGCGGTTGCAGAGGAAGGCTTTTTTCGCGGCATCCGCGGCGGATTCCTTCTGATACCAGTGGCCGATGAGCAGGTAGGAACTGAGTCCGACCAACTCCCAGAAGATGAAGGTCATGATGAAGTTGTTCGCCAAGACGATCCCGGTCATCGAAAACATAAAGAGTGCGAGGCCGGTGAAATAACGGTTTTTAGCGCTGTCGTCCTTCATGTAGGCGAGCGAGAAGATGTGGACGAGTGCGCCGACGCCGGTGACGACGATCATCATGCCGGTTGAGAGGCGGTCGAGCTGGATGCCGATCTGGAGATTGAAGTCACCGATGGTCGCCCAATTGAACGAATGGGTTTCATTTTTTCCGAGGAGGAGAAACGAGATGACGAGCGTGGCGACGGCCGAGGCGGTGGAGACGAGCGGCACGATGGGGCTTTTGCGCAGCACCAGTTGGCATGCGGCGGCGACGGCGAACGGGAGGAAGAGGAGGATCCAGGCTAGGTTCATGGGATGGACTGTGAAGAGAAGAATTTTACCACGGATTACGCGGATTTACGGATTTTTAAGATGAAGATTTGCAATCCGTTTAAACGTGAGTGATGGATTTTTGAAATTGAGAATGAGGCCGACTTGAAGACGGAAAATCGATAGATAGCTCAGAGTTTGGGCGATATGTAAATCCGTTATGAACGACGCAACCTTGGTTTCAATGATGACTTTGTTTTCAACGATTAGGTCGGTAATGAGTTTTCCCACGTGTTGGTCTTTGTAGAAGACTGGGAATTGTTGCTGCTGGGTAATATTCAACGATTGCTCTGCTAGTTCGATACAAAGTGCGTTTTCGTAGATGGATTCATTGAGGCCCGGCCCAAGTGCACGATGCACAGTCATTGCCGCACCAATGATTATCTCAGTGAGGTCCATATGCGGGTGACTTGTGCGGTCCTGATTCATATTTTGCCTATATTAAAAAATCTTAATCCGTAAATCCGTGTAATCCGTGGTTATAATATCTTCAGCCCTTGAGACTCGTCAGCTCATCGGTGTGGATGGTTTGGCGGGTGCGGTAGAGAGCGACGATGATGGCGAGGCCGACGGCGACTTCGGCGGCGGCGACGGTGATGACGAAGAAGACGAGCATCTGGCCGTTGTAGTCTGGTAGGCCGTTGACGGTGTTGAAGCGTGAGAATGCGACGAGGCTGAGGTTGGCGGCGCTGAGCATGAGCTCAAGGCACATGAAGACGATGATGATGTTCCGGCGCAGCACCACACCGGCGAGGCCGAGGGCGAAGAGCAGGCCGGAGACGAGGAGGTAATCGTTGAGGGTAGCCATTTTAGGAAAGCATTAAATGATAAGTATTAAATTCTAAACTAAGAGGGAGATAGGAGATGGAGATGTGATGATTGAATCTTCGTTTAAAATTTAGTGCTTTGGATTTAGAATTTTATTCCGCCTGTTTTTTGGAGAGGGCGACTACGCCGATGGTGGCGACGAGGAGGAGGACGCCGAGGATTTGGAAGGGGAGGTTGTATTGGGTGAAGAGGGTGTGGCCGATGAGGTGGACGTCGGGGAGTCGGCCTTCGGTGAGGGCAGTTGCGATTTTCCCACCTGCGGGGAAATGGGTGGCGGCGGCGGCGAGGGTTTCTTGATCGAGAGCGGGGGCTGCCTTGTGTGGAGAGTTCGAGAGCACGCCGATAAGTTGCAGGACGAAGGCGAATACCAAGACCAGTCCGCCGACGAGCGGGGCGAGGGATTTGACGCGTTTTTCCTCATCCTTGAGATCGAGCAGCATGATGATGAACAGGAACAACACCATGATCGCCCCGGTGTAGACGAGGATTTGGATGATGCCGACGAAGAAGGCACTGAGGCCGACGAACAGTCCGGCGAGGCCGACAAAACAGGTGACGACCGACAGCGCGCTGGAGACCGGGTTGCGGAACGCGATGACGGCGGTTCCACCAATCAGCATGATAGTGGAAAAAATCCAGAAAAGGTAAGAGGGCATGTTGAGAATTTAGTTATTCGTTAGAAGTTATATGTTATTGGTGAAAGAGTGGAGACGGTGGGATTTCCTTTTAACTTTTAACCAATCACTTTTAACATCATTTAAGCTCATTCCATTTATTGACGAGACCGATGCGTTTGCCGGCGATTTCGTAGAGTCTTTTCTTGTCGTGGACCATATCGGCGCGGTTGTAGCCGGTGATGAGGTAGTCTTTGCGGAGATAGATCGCTTGTTCGGGGCAGACTTCCTCGCACATGCCGCAGTAGATGCAGCGGGTCATATCGATTTCGAATTCCTTCGGGCGTTTTTCGACTTTTGCCCAAGGATCATCGGATGGTATTTCGCCGGGGGTGATTTTGATGGCCTTGGGCGGGCAAATGAATTCGCAGAGTTGGCATGAGACGCAGCGTTCGCGATCTTGCTCGTCGGTGACGAGGGCGGGGGCGCCGCGGTAGTATTCCGGGAGGTGGGAATCCCAGCGTTGTTCGGGAAACTGCATGGTCACACCGAGGCCGGAGGATTCCAAGTCCTTGGCTCCCATGGATTTGCCACGCAGCGATTTCACGGCGTGGGACATGGTGAGAAAGAACCCCTTGATGAGGGCTCCGAAGTAGATTTTCTCACCGAAGTTGAGCTTCGGGCGTTGAAGTTTGATGACGGCCATCTTGGAGATAGTGGATAGTGGATGGTGGATGACAGAAGTTACGCGCGCAGGGGTTTCGGGTGCTCTTCGGAGACTTTGGCGACCCAGATGACAGCGGCGGTTACTGCGATGAGGAGGACGGCGCCGACGGCGATGATGGTGGCTGTGAGTTCCGGGGCGGCGAGGATGAGGGCGGCGAGGAAGACGTTGATGAGGGCAGCTTCGAAGAAGATGACCCAGCCGAGTTTCATGAGTTGATCATAGCGGAAACGGGGAACGGTCCAGCGGACGAGGATGAAGAAGAGGATGAAGACGATGAGTTTGGTGAGGAAAATCCCGAGGTGGATGAGTCCGCCAAAATAGAAGCTGCCGATGTGGAAATTCTGGATGTATTTGTCCAAGCCGAATCCGAGCGACCATCCGCCGAGGAAGAGGGTGATGATCATGGCTGAACCGATGACCATTGCGGCGTATTCGCCCATGAAAAAGAGGGCGAACTTCATCGAGGAATATTCCGTGTGATAGCCGCCGACGAGTTCGGTTTCGCACTCGGGGAGGTCGAAGGGCATGCGGTTGGTTTCCGCGAAGATCGAGACGGTGAAGATGATGAAAGCGATGAAGGCGGGAATCCAGAAGAGCGCGGTTTGCAGGTCGGGGAGGGCTAGACTGCCATTTTTCCAGAGGGGGAGGAGGAGCCAGCCGTTGTCCGCTTGGAATTGGACGATTTTCCCGAGGTTGAGTTCGCCGAAGTAGAGCAGCACCGGGACGATCGAGAGACCGAGCGAGATTTCGTAGGAAATCATCTGGGCGGACGAGCGGATGCCGCCGATGAGGGGGTATTTCGAGTTCGACGACCAACCGGCCAGCGTGATCCCGTAAACAGTTAGGGACGAGACCGCGAAGATGAACAAGGGGCCGATGTCGATGTCGGCGATGACGAGATTCACCGGATAATCGCCGAAGTAGATGGGCGAGCCGAAGGGGATCACGCAGACGGTGATGAGCGCGGGGGCTACCGTGAGCACCGGCGCCAGCCAGTAGAACGCCTTGCGGACGTGGGCCGGGGTGAAGTCCTCCTTGAGGAACAACTTGACGCCGTCGGCCATCGGCTGGATCAGGCCGAAAAAGTGGAAATCCTTTTTGAAGCCGAACCAGGTGAGCGGGAGGCCGGTGCGGTTAGGGCCGACCCGGTCCTGGATGATGGCGCAGAAGCGGCGCTCGAAATACACCGAGATGGGCACCATCGGCAACACCACCACGAAGGTGAGGGCGATGATTTTGAGGATGAGGATGAGGATTTCCATCAGGATGGAAGTTATAAGTTATAAGTTAGAGTCAACCCATCGCCGCCTTGCGGGCCCGTTCCTGGGCGAGCAGCGGGATCTGATAGCCGGTGTCCGCGACGGGGGTGCCTTGGTGGCCGATTTTGGCGAGGGTGAGGCCGTGGAAGGCGGGC
>CAYRLT010000645.1:0-9651 GCA_964425095.1 uncultured Luteolibacter sp. | reverse complement strand
CTCCGCCTATCCTGCACTGAGGCCTACAACCACACTTCCGACAAACGCTTCCTGATGATCGGCGAGCGCGCCAACGTAGCCGGCTCGCCGCAATTTGCGAAGCTCGTCCGTGCCGGCGACCTCGAAGCCGCCGTCGAGGTGGCCCGCCAACAGGTGGCCAACGGCGCGAACGTCATCGACATCTGCTTCGACGACGGCCTCATCGACGGTAAGGCGATGATGAGCCGTTTCCTGCAACTCCTGCAAGGCGAGCCGGATGTCGCGAAGGTTCCGATCATGGTGGATTCCTCGAAATGGGAAATTCTTGAGGAAGGGCTCAAATACCTTCAGGGAAAAGGCATCGTGAACTCGATCTCGCTCAAGGAGGGCGAGGAAAACTTCAAACAACAGGCGCGCCACATCATGCGCTACGGCGCGGCGGTGGTCATCATGGCCTTCGATGAAAACGGCCAAGCCGCTTCCTATGAGGAGAAAACCCGCATTTGTGAGCGTGCCTACCGCATCCTCGTTGATGAGGTCGGATTCAATCCGGATGATATCATCTTCGATCCCAATATTCTAACGGTCGCCACCGGCATCGAGGAGCACAACAACTACGCGCTCGACTTCATCAACGCCACCCGCTGGATCAAGGTGAACCTGCCGGGTGCCAAAGTATCCGGCGGCGTTTCCAACATTTCATTCTCCTTCCGCGGCAACAACAAGGTGCGCGAGGCGATGCACTCCGCCTTTCTCTATCATGCGGGCAAGGCCGGCATGGACATGGGCATCGTCAATGCCGGGATGCTCGAAGTTTATGACGAGATTCCGAAAGACTTGCTCGAATGCGTCGAGGACGTGCTGCTCAACCGCCGCCCGGACGCCACCGAGCGCTTGCTCGAACTCGCCGAAAGCTTCAAGGGCCATGGCGGCAAAAAACTCGAGGAAGACCTATCGTGGCGCGAAGAATCCGTGGAAAAACGCCTCGAACACGCGTTACTCAGAGGCATCGACAAATACATCGACGAGGACACCGAGGCCGCACTCGCGAAATACGGCCGACCCCTCAAGGTCATCGAAGGCCCGCTGATGGATGGCATGGGCATCGTCGGCGATCTTTTCGGCGCGGGGAAAATGTTCCTCCCGCAAGTGGTCAAATCCGCCCGTGTGATGAAGAAGGCGGTCGCCTGGCTCACGCCGTTCATGGAAGCGGAAAAAGCCGAGTTTCTTGCCGGCGACATTGCAGCGGTCAAGGAGAACGATCCTTCTCTAACCGATGACGAGGCTCTGCGCCTCGCCGAGCGCGGCCGCTCCGCCGGGCGCTTTCTCATCGCCACCGTCAAAGGCGATGTCCACGACATCGGCAAGAACATCGTCGGCGTAGTGCTTGCCTGCAATGGCTTCGAAGTCACCGACATGGGAGTCATGGTTTCATGCGACAAGATCCTCGCCAAAGCCATTGAGATCGGCGCGGATGTCGTCGGCCTATCCGGTTTGATCACACCCTCGCTGGACGAGATGGTGCACGTCGCCAAGGAAATGGAACGTCGCGGATTCAAGGTGCCGTTGCTCGTCGGCGGAGCTACCACCTCGGCCGCGCACACCGCCATCAAGATCGCCGAGCATTACTCCGGGCCGGTGGTCCACGTGCTCGACGCCTCGCGCTCGGTGCCCGTCACCACCTCGCTGATTTCCAAAGACCAGCGTGAAGCCTTCGCGACCGAAAACCGCGCCAAGCAACAAGTGCTTCGCGATAACTTTATCGGCGGCCCGAAAAAGCAAACTTTAACGCTTCACGAAGCGCGCGCCGCCGCCCCTCAATTCGATTGGGAAAACTACACACCGCCGGTTCCTGCGTTTCACGGCAAGCGTGTGATTGAAAGTCAGAGCCTTCGCGAACTTGCAAAATACATCGACTGGACTCCATTCTTCCATGCATGGGAACTCCGTGGTGTGTGGGACCGCGAGAAGAAGATCCTCAAAACCAAAAACATCGAAGGTGCCGCCGAAGCCGCAAAACTCTATCAGGACGCGCTCACCTGGATCGACCGCATCATCGCCGAGGATCGATTTCAGGCACGCGGCATGTATGGCTTCTTTCCGGCCAATGCCGAGGGCGACGACATCATCGTCTGGACCGATGAAAGCCGCAGCAGCGAGCGCACCCGTTTCCACACCCTGCGCCAGCAGATCAAGAAAGACTCCGGAAAACCCAATGTCGCACTCGCGGATTGGGTGGCAGGAGGAAAAATTTGCGACTACATCGGCGGGTTTGTGGTTGGCATTCATGGTGCGGATGAATTTGCCGCGGAGCTTGAGAAAGAGCATGATCCTTATGGCTCGATCATGGTCAAAGCCATCGCCGACCGCTTCGCCGAGGCCTTTGCGGAGTTGCTGCATCATCGAGCCCGCATCGAGTGGGGGTATGAGACGGAAACCGAGCTCACCACCGCGCAGTTGATTCATGAGAACTATCGCGGCATCCGCCCCGCACCGGGATATCCTGCGCAGCCGGATCACACTGAAAAACCGATCCTTTTCGATCTTTTGGGCGCGCCGGAGGCAACCGGCGTTACTCTCACCGAAAGCTGCGCCATGCATCCCGGCGCGGCGGTTTGCGGGCTGTATTTCTCGCATCCGGATAGCCATTACTTCATGATCTCGGAACTGCAGAAAGATCAGCTCAAGGACTACGCCAAACGCAAGGGCATGAGTCTTGAAGAAGCCGAGAAATGGCTGGGTCCATGGCTGGGTTATGTGTCGTGAAATCCTTCTGATTCATCTCGACGCATGACCGCTGGAGCATCAGGCTCCCCCGCGATGAAACTTATCAAATTCACGTCAACACTTTGTGTCGCGCTCATGGCGCTTCACGGAGCCGTCCTCGCAGGTGGCGAAGGCTGGACCTCGGATTTTGCCGCTGCGAAAAAGCAAGCCGCTGAATCGAAAAAAGACCTGCTGATCGATTTCACCGGTTCCGACTGGTGCGGTTGGTGCATCAAGCTCGTTGACGAGGTCTTCAAGCACGATGCCTTCAAGGCCGGCGTCAAAGACACTTTCGTCCTCGTTGAAGTCGATTTTCCGAAGAACAAATCCAAGCTCTCCGAGGAAACCCAGGCTCAGAACGAAGAGCTCAGGGTTAAGTATGCCGTGAAAGGCTACCCCACGATCCTTCTGTGCGATGCCGAAGGACGCCCGTATGCCAAAACCGGCTATCAGAAAGGTGGCCCAGAGAGCTATGTTGAACAACTCAACAAACTCCGTGAGAAAAAAGCCAAACGTGACGAAGCATTTGCTTCTGCCGAAAAAGCCAAGGGTCTGGAAAAGGCCAAGGCTCTCATAGCAGCGCTTGAAGCCATGAGCTTGGAGGATGAAACGGTGTCGCGTTTCTATGGCGACATCGCGGAGCAAATCAAAGCCGCCGATCCCAAAGATGAGACCGGATTTGGCAAAAAAGCAGCAACCCAGCTGCGATTGAAAGATTTTGAGAAAGGCCTCCAAGAGCTTGCCGGGAAAAAGGACATGGATGGAGCCCTCAAGCTGGTGGATGACACCATCAAAGAAGGTGGATTCGATACTGTGGAGACCCAGCAGATCATGATGACTCGCGCGGTGATTTTCGCGCAACAGGCCAAGTTCGAGGAGTCGCTCAAAGCCGTGGATGACGCCATTGCCTTCTCCCCGGATAGCCAGATGGTTCCGGGGATCAAGGGATTCCGGGAGAGAATCGAAGGAGCCATGAAACAAGCTGGGAAAAAAGGCGCGAAGAAGGACTCCGAGCCCGCCGGAAAAGAATAAGCTCACCCGAAATAGGATATTTCACGCGCCGCTCTGTGCCAACAGTGCGGCGTTTTTTTGTTTCCATTGTGCCTATCCGTTCTTGTGTCGGAGGGCTGGCGGAGAGAGTGTCCACAGATGCGAATCGAGATCCTCAACACCGGAACTGAACTCTTGCTCGGCAACACCGTGAACACCCACGCCGCATGGTTCGGCCGCGAGTTGTTCCTGCTCGGCTTGCGCATCGCCCGTCAAACGACTGTGCCCGATGGCGAGGCCATCCGCGAGGCGATCACGGAATCGATCAACCGGGCCGATGTCCTGATTGTAACCGGCGGCCTCGGCCCGACGAGCGATGATCTCACGCGTGAAATCACTGCCGAGGTTCTGGGCCTGGAGCTCATCACGGATGAGGCCGCGCTCAGATCATTGGAGGGGTTTTTCGCATTGCGTGGTCGACCAATGGCTCCTGCAAACTTGAAACAGGCGCTCATCCCCGTCGGCGCGGATGTATTGCCGAATGCCAATGGAACCGCGCCGGGAGTCTATATTCCGCCGCGCCTGAATGGTCGCTCATCCTGTGCGGTCTTCCTCCTGCCCGGCCCACCGCGCGAACTCTATCCGATGGCGCATGCCGAAGTTTTCCCCCGCCTGCGAGCCCTCTCTGGAATCGAAACCCCGCCCTCTGTGCTCGAGCTCAAATTCACCGGCATCGGCGAGAGTGATTTTCACCAAGGCATCGACGCCGCCCTCGCGGAAATCCCGAATCTGGAATTCGGCTACTGCGCCCACATCGGAGAAGTCGATCTGCGCTTGATCGGCACACCCGCCGCGCTTGTGGCTGGGCGTGCGATCGCGCTTGCGAACTTCGGGGGGTTCCTCATCAGCGACGATGGGGTATCGCTCGAAGCGACCGTCGTTCGATGGTTGAGCGAAAAGCGCATGACCCTTGCCACGGCGGAAAGCTGCACTGGCGGCCTCATTTCCAACCGCATCACCGATGTTCCGGGCGCGAGCACGGTGTTCACTCATGGTTTTGTGACTTATGCGAACGCCGCAAAAATTTCCCTCCTCGGGGTCTCACCAACCGATCTCGAAACCCACGGTGCGGTGAGCGAAACCGTCGCCTGCCAGATGGCCGCAGGGGCCTTGCTCTCCAGTGGCGCGGACATTGCGGTCGCCGTCACCGGCATCGCGGGTCCGGATGGTGGGACACCGGAAAAGCCCGTCCGCACGGCGTGGATCGGCCTCGCCACAAAAAGCGCGTCACCCACTGCATTCAATGTCTTCCACCCGCGCAACCGCCATGACTTCAAACTCGCCGTCAGCCAAGCTGCGCTCGAGGCGGTGCGGCGACGGCTTGTCACTGCGCAACCTTGAACCCAAAATGATCCAGCGACTCACACTCCTCATTCTAACATTATTCTTCTGTAGCCGGGCGATCTCCGCCCCTGAGAAGAAGATTATCGATGGCGTGACTTACCATGTTCTCATCACCCCGGCGAGTTCCGTCAGGATCATCTGGAAGGACGCCGCCGACAAACAACTCAGGACCTTTCCCGCAGTCGCGCACTACTTAACAGGTGAAAAAGTGAAGGTGGACACCTTGATGAACGGCGGGATCTTTGAGCCGGGAGGCGTGCCGAGCGGGCTGCTGGTTCAGGACGGCGAGATGCTTAGGCCAGTGAACCGGAATAACGGCAACGGGAATTTTTTCCTGATGCCGAATGGTATCTTCCTTGTGGGGTCGAAGGGGGCGGCCGTCATTCGGACGGATGAGTATCCCATGAAGGATGTGAAAGTCGAGCACGCCGTCCAGTCCGGGCCCTTGCTTTTGCGGCAGGGCCAAATCCATCCAAGTTTCAACGCGAACTCCCTATCCAGACTTCACCGCAATGGCGCTGGAGTCACGAAGGACGGCGATGTGGTTTTCGTCATGAGTGATTTTCATTCGCCAAAGTTTCCCAACCTCCATGAATTTGCCCGGCTTTTCAGGGATCTTGGCTGTGCGGACGCCCTGTTTCTAGACGGAGATATTAGCCAAATGAAATGGGGAGAAGATATCACCAAGCAGAGTAACAACTTTGGCTCGATCATCGCCGTCACGGAAACGAAGAAGTAGTCTTCTCAACTGGAGCGCGGAATTCATTCCGCGAGAAATCCAATCGCGTGGTCTCGCGGAATGAATTTCGCACTCCAGTTTGTCGTGCCGCGAGCGCCACTGAGTCACAACCCCTTCAACGCGCTTAGCACATCATCGGCTGAGAGCAATTCCGGCAGGATGACGGGGTCCTTGCCGGGGGCTAACAAGACATTCACCGGGATGGCGGTGCGGCCGATTTTTTTGAGGGCGGCTTCGATTTCCGGATTGGGCTTAGTTTTGTCCGCCTTGAGGGCTACCACACCTTTTTCCTTCATCAGCGCGATGACTTCCTGGGTGTAGGCGCGCTTTTTGTTCACCTGGCAGGTGGCGCACCACTTGGCGGTGAAGTCGATGTAAACGGGTTTGCCCTCGGCAAGCAGGGATGCGACGCGTTCTTCGGACCAAGTTTGCCAGTCGATGGCTTGATTGCTAGACGGCGCGGTTGGAGTGGAGGGAGCAGGAGTGGCAGGGGGCTTGGCGAGGTAGAGTCCGCTACTGGCAAAGACCAAGGTGAGTGCGAGCGCGGTGAGGCGGACGTTCTTATTGCGGTGAGGCAGGTTCCAGCGACCATGGATCCAGCAGGCGATTGCAATGGCAGTAAGACCGAAGATGGGGCCTGGCATGTTGTCGAAGTCGATGATGGCCGCGTAGACCCAGAGCAAGTAGCCGGCGGTGGCGAAGAGCAGGAAGGACATCGCTTGCTTGAAGCTTTCCATCCATGCGCCCGGCCGCGGAAGGAAGTCGATGAGTTTCGGGAAAATGGATAGAACCAGATAGGGCAGCGCAAGGCCGGCGGCCATCGCTCCGAAGGCGGCGAAGAACTGGACTGCGGGCAGCGCGATGGTTGCGCCGATGGCCGGGCCCAAATAAGGCCCCGAGCAAGGGGTGGCGACGACGGTGGCCAGCACGCCTGAAAAGAAGGAACCGACGAGACCTTGTTTCGATTGCAATGAGCCGCCGACGGAGGTGGCGGAGGTTCCCAATTCAAAGACGCCGAACATGTTGAGCGCTAGCACGAACATGAGCACCATGAGGGTAAACATCACCCATGGGTCCTGGAGTTGATAGCCCCAGCCGAGTTTCAAGGAGTAGAGGATTCCGCTCAGGATGGCGAATGACACAAAAACGCCGAGCGCGAAGATAATGCCATGGAGGACGATCTTCTTGTGATCCGCGCCGGCTTGCTGAACGAAGCTCATGATTTTCAAACCGATCACCGGGAAGACGCAGGGCATGAGATTGAGGATCAGTCCGCCCAGGAACATGCCGCCGAGGATGGTGAGGTATTGCAAGAAGGGTAGAGCAACAGCCGTGGCGGAGGGTGTGGCAATGGCGGGAGGGGCAGGCGGGTTGTTTGCCGCAGTCATGATAGGAGTTTTCGGAACCGCGATGGGGTGTGGTCCGATGATTACGCCGGAAAACGAGTCACCTTGCGAAAGGTCGTTATCGAGAGCGTCCTTGGTGGCGCGGGGCAGCCGGAGCAACCAGGCATCGCCGTCGCGAGTGATCGATCCACCGGAGCTGACGGATTTGATGAAGGGTTGGTCGGGAACAAAATCGGTGGGATCGTTTTCCAAGGGTCCGCTGGGTTTCGCGCGGAGTAGGATTTCGCCGCCATCGGATTGTGCGGAAAAGGTCCAGCCTGCGGGCTTGGCGGGTTGATTAGCGCGGGCCTTGGCAAATAACCCGCTGGCGACAGGATCCTTTTCCAATGCCGCACCCACAGGCAGTGTCATGGTGAAGGATTTATCCTCTGGCAAGCAGGGCACCTCGCAGATTTGCCAGTTGGCATTGGCGGTGAGCGTGATGGTTTTTCCCAATTCCAGAGTGGCGGGAGCGGTCACATCGACCAGAAATACCGGGCTGCCCGAATACACAAAACTCTTGCCAAAAACCCCGTCTTTGACTTCGGGCACGGGCCATTGGATCGGCCCGGCCGAGAAGCCATCGGGCAATTTCCAATCGATGGCGGGCGCTTGTTCCACGCCGCCACTATTCTGATAGTAGCTGTGCCAGCGATCCGGGTGATCGAGCTTGAGGGCAAGGCTGAAAGTGGATCCCGCAGCGATGGTTTTCACTTCGGAGACCAGCTCCGCACTCGATGCGGGAGTGCTGGGAGTGAGCTCGAACTGCGCCCGCGCGGCCGGGGAAAAAACGAGCAGAGCGGCGAGTGACAAGGATGTGCGGAGCATGGGCGTTTTGGAAAGGCGACAATTCTTAGAGGAATGAACCTGCCAATTCATCCAAAAAAAACGGGGCAGCCGAATGATCGGGGCCCCGTGGGATGGTTGTGTGTTTTTTTTGATCAGCGGCCGCCGTATTGCTCTTGGTCGCGCGCATTGCCGTAAAGGGCTCCCGTGCCTGCGCCAGCTGCTCCACCAATCAAGGCACCTTCAAGGCCGCGTCCGGATTGGTGGCCGATGATACCGCCTGCAGCAGCGCCGATAAGCCCGCCGGTCGCCGCTCCGCGTTGGGTGTTCGGGCCGGCGGGAGCTGCGCAATTCGAGAGAGCGAGAGCAAATGCGGCGCTGGTGAGAGACAGGATGGTTGTTTTCATAAGGGTGTAAGGTAGTTAAAAAATTAACCATTTAAGGGCGGCATTCAAGGTTTATTCTGAAAATGAGAATGCTTTGCAAGCGATGGCAATAGCTTCACACTGACGAGGTTCTTCATTCTCATGTCCGGAATGTCTTCTTCAATTCCCACGGCGGATGGCCGGCGTGAAAGCGTCGGCTCTGCGGTGCTCGTCATCAATAGCGGTAGCTCGTCGCTGAAATTCTCGTTGATCGACGGCAACCGGGAGGAAGTCTTGGTGCAAGGTTTGGCCGAGGCGCTCGGCTCTGCGGATGCGGCATTGCACGTCGCGCGGCCGGACCAAGCGAAGGAAACCCGGGCGATTCCCGGTGCGCACCACTCGCAGGCGATGGCGGCGGTGCTTGAGGTGATCGAGGAGTTTCACATCGCAGCGGTGGGGCACCGGGTGGTCCATGGTGGCGAGGCTTTTTCAGAGAGCGTCCTCATTGAGCGGAAAACGCTGGCCGCCATCCGAGCCTGCGTGCCTCTCGCGCCCCTCCACAATCCGGCGAATCTAGCGGGAATCGAGGCGGCGAAGGAGCGCTTTCCCGCGTTGCCACACGTCGCGGTGTTTGACACGGCATTCCATCAAACGATGCCGCCACAGGCGTTTCACTATGCCTTGCCGCATGCGCTTTATGAAAACCACCGGGTGCGGCGCTATGGGTTTCATGGCACCAGCCACCGCTTTGTCTCCGCCGAGGCGGCGAGGTTGTTAGGCGACGATCCTGCGAACCTGCAACTCATCACCGCCCACCTCGGCAATGGCTGCAGCGCCTGCGCAGTGAAAAATGGCCATAGCGTAGACACCACGATGGGCTTCACTCCGCTGGAAGGTTTGGTGATGGGGACCCGCAGCGGCGATATCGACCCGAACCTCCACGAGTTTCTCGCCAACACCCTGGAAAAATCGCTTGGGGAAATCACCGCCATGCTCAACCGCGAAAGTGGTTTGTTAGGCATATCGGGGCTCAGCAACGATATGCGCACACTCGCCGCCTCCGCTGAAACCGGCCATGTTCGCGCAGGCTTGGCCATCGATGTTTTTTGCTACCGTTTGGCCAAGGGCTTGCTGGGACTCGCGGCCGGGCTTGATCGGATCGATGCGTTGGTGTTCACCGGCGGCATCGGCGAGCACTCGGCGGCGGTGCGCGCAAAGACGCTTTCGCATCTGCAAA
>CAYRLT010000644.1:0-3198 GCA_964425095.1 uncultured Luteolibacter sp. | reverse complement strand
CAGTGTGGATCCTGCTAACGCCCCCGCCAAACAGTTCGTCCGACTTAAGGTCACGCCAAACTGAGCTTGCACGTAAGTTGACGAACCCCCGCCTCCGGTCATCCCATGAGTTTTCTCAGCGGCCTTCACCCCAAAAGCAATTTCCTAGCAATAGACCAAACTCCGGGTGAAGGCCAGGGGGTACCGGGCCCGCCGAACAAGTCGGCGTGCCGACTGAGTAGTTAGCTGGCCCCCGAAGTTCGGATGCACCATCGCAACGTGATTAAGTATTTGTGAAGCTGGAAAGCTACTCGACGAAAAGTAATCCTCCGACGGTCACGTCGGGGCCATAACAATGGCAAAAGCGGATGCGGACGCTACCGTTCAAACGCAGCCAGAGCACGATCCCGCCCTCAAATTCCCGCATGAATTTTGTTGGGACAACGAGCTTCTTCGTTTCGAGATCGAGGATATCCACAGTCTGTACAATGCCGTCACCGAGAAAGTCCTGACAAAAGATGCCGAGCGAATAGGGGTTTTCCTCGGCACGTTTAACATCGATCGTAAAGCTTTGCTCGAACACCGTGGCGACACTTGTACGTAATGCACCGCAAAAGTGTTGCGCGGCCGCCTGATGGTTTTCCCCGGTCGCGGACTGGCCCTGCTCGCAGTTATTTCCATAGTGTTGTCGCTGCAACGGGCCGCCAGGCATTTTTTCCGAGATTGTGATCGATGTCCCGTGTGGAAGGTGGACGAGATCCCCCCCATCCGGGGTGGCCGCAAATGCCATCCACGCAGTGGAACGCACTAGACCGACTTCCAAGGTCGAATCAGGTTCCCAAGCGGCGGCAAATGATCGAGCATGTGTCACAACCGGCGAAGGCTCTTCCTCCTCGAGTTCGAACTCATGTCGACCTGGGCCGAATCTCCGGACGCCGGCGTTAGTTTTGACCGAGCCGTGGCATTCGGCGGGAACCTCCAGCCACGCTGAGCGCCCCTCGAATCCGGCGCGGATCGCGCCGTTGACCGTGGCAACGGTACCAGACATCTTCTTCAGACCTGCGGCAAGGGGATCAAATACGAATTCCGAGTATCCAGGAGTGGTTGGTCGAACCCCGAGCACATGGTCACTTAGCCACCGCGTGACGCCGGCACTCCAGGGATGGCAGAGACTCGTGTAACCATGGACACCATCCGGTGGGGGATCGCAGGGCTTCATGAGGTCCACCCATTCCGGCCTGAAAACCTCCCAAAATGTCGTTGCTCCCAGGCTAATCATTCCTCCCCAGCATCGGCGAACAAGTCCCATCGCTTCCGCAACACAGCCGGCATGGACCATTCCCTGCAATACAAAATACGTGTTAAATGGAGAGTAGGAAACGGACGTGACCTCATTCCGATATTCACGATCGACGAATTCCGAAAGCGAATCGGTGAGCGCGCCAGCCAATACGGCTTCCGTCCCGTCGTGAAGGCCGAGCACCTCACTTGTGGGAAGCGGCACCTCGAGAAGTGCCGTCTCCACAGCGCGGCAGACTTCGACGGAGGCATCGTCGTCTCCCGTCCAAGTCAGAGCCGTTTGGAAAGTGCGCACGGTGCGCAGTGCAAGGAGGTGATGAAAGCGGTGGTTGGCTTCGATTTCAGGTTCTTTGAACGCCGATCCGGTCCGATCATCGTGTCCGCAAAACCCCAGTTTTCCCCGATGGCGGACGACTTCGACGGAATGGAGAAGTTTCTCGCAAACCGTTCCGGCATATACCCGAAGCGCGTCGGTGTCTCCGGAATTAAGAACGTAATCAATCAGGGCCAGGATCCAATACAGTGAGTAAGATTCAATCCCGTTGGTGTCATTTGCAGTGCGATCCAGATTGGCACGTACGAGCCCAAAATTTCCGAACACTGGCATGGCCACGGCTTGCGAAACATAGGCGTCCCCTGTCCAGGAATGCCGATCACCACGCTCCACAAGGATGGATCCAAAGTGGTCGGGGAGCAGACTCAAGCGGACAGTGGTCGCCCCCGTTTCCCAGATTCGTTGCAGAAGCGGGTCGTCGCAGGCGAAGTCGCCGACGTAGTTGGCTGGTCGGGCCTGACACACGAGCCGAAGATTTCGCAGGCTCCATCGCGGGGTATCGCTCCGTGAATGCAACCAGCCAAAGCGAACCCCCTCGTAGTTTTCGCGGTTCAGCACCAACCGCCATGTGCAACCGCTCACAAGAATCGGCCGGGCGGTCTTCTTCGGACACTGAGCGCCCTCGTTCACGACCGCAGGCTCGTTGTATTCGCTGATGCTGAGCTCCGCATCGGACGGTATGTCATCGGATTCGAACTCGATCCAGCCAGCGCTTAACACGCCGAAATCGAAGCGGAGATCGCCGGGCCCTTTCACTGCCACGGAGCGATCTGAATCACTCCACACAAATGATTTCGGCTGGCTCGGATGCACAGCCACTGGCGCCAATGCATAACAGACCAATCCGGCTTTAGGACCGTTTGCCAATGCGGCATCAAAAATCGCAGATCGAAGCGGGTCGGGTGACGCCGCTGCCATTGAAAGTGGAGCAGGTTGGAAAGGGAAACATGGTGGTGCCGCGTCCACGGGCCATTCGGTGATCGGACGGAACGATATTGGCGATAATGATTTCATAATGTTTGCGGAATGGAATGATCGTGTAGGGGGGGCGTTCTTGATGCTAAATCTCTGGATCATCTTGGTTGCATGGGCCCCTCACGTTGGTCCAGATCAGATGAGATGTTTTCCGTGAAAACAAGACGGCTGGAATACATGCGACGAACCGCGCTCCACAGCAAAATCCCTGTCTCACGTTCATACCTTGCTGGGCGTGGATACGTCCGGAATCAACCGAGCGAAGGGGACGCAATCAGCTTGTCGGAACGGGAGAGGGATGCGAAACCATTGCCCGTTTTGGACGAAAGCGGATGGGATTCAAGCGTTTGCGCCGCCTCAATCAGGAAGAAGAGCGTGTTGGAATGATTGGGACTGGCGGGAGACCATTCCCCGGAGAATGGATCGATGGCCTGGGTCACATCCTCCGGCCAGCGTTGTTCGGCGGCTTCCAGCCAACGAGACATGATCCATTTCAAGTCCTCCTGTCTGCCATTCTTGATCATCCATCGCGACAGGCGATACATGCAGGGACCATTCGACCAGTAGCCCCAGTTATTGGGAATCTGGTGGCCATCAGGTGAGAACGAGGG
>CAYRLT010000643.1:0-2477 GCA_964425095.1 uncultured Luteolibacter sp. | reverse complement strand
GGCGGCTGTGGCGATCGCGGTGGGCGATTTGTCGGAAACACCGCACCCGCGCCTGTGGTTTCCAAAAACGGCGGAAGGGGAATTGCGGGGTCGACTGGCCAAAGACCCACTGGCCATGCGGTTGCAATCAGCTGTGATGGCCGAAGCAGAGCGCGTCCTGAACGAGCGGGTGTGCCGCTATGAAATCCCCGATGGCAAACGCCTGCTCGGTGAGTCGCGCCGTGCTCTGCACAATATCATGCACTCGGCCTGGGCGTGGCGCATGGGTGGTGAAGAAAAATTCCGACTCCGGGCGTTCGCTGAACTGGAAGCTGCCTGTGGTCTGAAGGATTGGAATCCGAGCCATTTCCTGGACACCGCGGAAATGGCGACTGCCGTGGCGACCGGATACGACTGGCTCTATCAAACTCTCACGCCGGAGCAACGTGCGATGTGTGAACGTGCGATTATCGATAAGGCGCTCAAGCCCGCCAAAGGCGTCTATGATAAAGGCGGTTGGTGGTCGGCCCCACGCAATAATTGGTCGCAAGTCTGCGGCGCGGGTATCGCTTTAGTGGCTGCAGCGATCGCGGGGAAAGACGAGGGTTTGTCAGAAGAATTGTTTGATCGCGGGCTTAAACTCGTCGAAAAGTGCAGTGTGTTTTATCAACCTGATGGGATGTATCCGGAGGGCCCGGGATACTGGCATTACGGCACCAACTACCATGTGATGATGCTCGCCGCCTGCGGTCCTCTGGGCCGAAAAACTGCTGAAGCGCCCATCCTGCAGAAAGCGGGGGATTCGATCATGCATCTAACGAGTTCCACCCGTTTGACTTATAATTTCGCAGATGGAAACGCCAGTCTTGCCACGCCATCGCCCGCACAGTGTTGGCTGGCCGCGCGTTACAAGGATGCCGGACAAACCCAGCATATCCGAGCGCTCTACACTCGTGCGTTGGATGATGGTAAGGGGAAAAATAAAAATGAGCGTTATGGTCCGCTATCGGTGCTGTGGCTGCCGCCCGCGCCAGTAGGGGAGTCAACGGTGCCGAATGCGGCGGTTTTCCATGGCGAGCAAGCGATGGCGATGTTTCGCAATGGTTGGAGTAACGAAGACGCGTGGTTTGCCATCAAAGGCGGCACGCCTGCCGCCAGCCATGGCCACATGGATGTAGGATCGTTTGTCTATGATGCCCATGGTGTCCGTTGGTTTCACGATCTTGGTTCCGATGATTACAACATGCCCGGCTATTTTGGTAAAGAACGCTGGAGATATTACCGCCTGCAAAATCGCTCCCACAACACGCTCGAAATTAACGGTCAACTGCAAAACGCCGATGCGAAACCCTGCCCGCTGACCGCCTCGTCTCTCACCGGAAAATCGCTCAGCGCGACCTTTGATCTCAGCGACGCCTATCTTGGATCGGCAGCTAAAGTGCAGCGGACCTCCAGATTTGATAAGGAAACGGGCAGCGTTCGTATTGAGGATGAAATCAACGCGCCAAGAGGTGAAGTTATATGGCGGGCCTTGACTGATGCCGAAGCGGAAGTGCGTGGCGATCAGGTGATTTTAAAGAAAAACGGCAAACAGATCACTCTGCATCGGATGTCTGATGTCGGAACGTGGAGCGTCACCGCCGCCACCCCGCCGACACCTAAGGAAAAACAAAACGCGGAATTCCGCGCCGTGGTGCTCAAGGTTCCCAAGGCCGACAAAATTTCGCTGAGTGTGGAAATCCGCCCGTGATTGCTAGCAGAATAAAGGAGCGGCGGAACATGTCCGCCGATGCCCATGAAGAGCCAATGAAGTGAGCGCAGCGCTTCCCATTGTCCTCACATTGTCAGCGCGATCATGATCTAACTGGTATGGCGCGCCCGGCGGTCACTCCCTACCATCTTAGGCCCGGTAGGGCGGATCCGGCCCGGTCCGCCCACTTGTCGCCTGAGCGCGGACCGCAACTGAAATGTGAATGCTTGGGCGTGAGATTGAGAGAGAAAAGTCGGAGCTTCGCGCTTTTGGTCTTCGCTTTCGATTTGTAAGAATCCTAACATCAGTTATGCCGAGCGTGGCATAATCGATTTCAAGACGCTTGCAGTGTTAGTGGATTTTTGCCTATTTTTGTCTCTCGTTATTTGACGCAAACTACCCCGGCGATGGATAGAGGAATTCTGTTGACCGCTTACGACCCCATAGATGTCTCTCGTCATTTGATCTCTTCCGTGGCCGGAGTTTCAGGTCCGCCTCACATGATCACTTCAGAAGCCACCAAGGAGTTTCAATTAATCTCAATGCATCCTTGTCTTCAGAAAACGCATGCATCTTTTCATTCGTAAAATAGTTCCAAAACAGCTCTTTTTCAGCTTCTTTTATTATTTAAAAAATTGTTCCTTCCGCGCATTGCGCCAAAGTTAAATGACACCGGAGTAGAAATAGAAGGTCAGGTAGTCTGTGATAAATTTACTTTTGCGAGAGACTCCCGAAACAGACATTGGAC
>CAYRLT010000642.1:0-2515 GCA_964425095.1 uncultured Luteolibacter sp. | reverse complement strand
AGGCGATTTGTTGGCGCTGGCGGGTGTGAGCTACACCACCGGCCGTGAGGCGTCATCGAAGTATGGCGAATCCATCAACGGTATTCAGCCCGATCATCGTGGCAACCAACTGCCGCGCGGCATCGATCCATACGTCATCGCCAAGGATTCCTCCAGCGGTCTGCTTCCCGGCGTGAATCCGGGTCTTGGCGGCGCGAAAGGCGATGGCGATAAGCGCCTTCAAGCCTATTGCTACCGCATGTGTCTGACCAACCATGAGCCAAACCGAATCGTAATTACCAAGCCCGATGGCTATGATGAGAAATCCTACGAAATTGTCCTGCGCTCGATCGAGGCCGGGCAGAAAAACAGATTTTTTAAGTTCAGCACCCTTCCAAATCACAAGACCGATTCCAACAACGACTCGGGTGCCTCGACTGATTTCATTGGCATGAACTACGATTATCCGGAAGCGGACTACGCCATGCGCGACAAAATCGTTCATGATCACAAACAATGGCAACTCGGCCTGATTTGGACCCTGCAACATCATCCGCGCGTTCCGGAAACCATCCGCAAACATCACCTGAACTGGGGGCTTCCGAAAGATGAGTTTGTCGATAACGAGCACTGGGCTCATGCGCTCTATGTCCGCGAAGCTCGGCGCATGGTCAGCGATTACGTCGCAACGCAGAGTATCATTTCGAATGAAAAAAAGGTGGAGCGTTCGGTGGGCATGGGTGCCTACACCATGGATTCCCACCACGTCCAACGCTATGTTACGGAAACGGGCGACGTGCAGAATGAGGGTGATGTTCAGGTTTCCATCAAGCAGACCGGTCCGTACGCAATCGACTACGGAACCATCATTCCGAAGAAGGACGAGTGCGACAACCTTTTCGTGACCTTTTGTGTTTCCGCATCGCATATCGCCTTCGGATCCATTCGGATGGAACCGGTTTTCATGGTGCTTTCGCAAAGCGCCGCCACCGCCGCCGCGATTGCGATCGAGCGTGAGATGCCGATCCAGGACGTGCCGTATGAGAAGCTTAAGGAGCGGCTACTTGCCGATGGTCAACGGCTGAATCTCTAGCCAACGATCTAGCGGATGTTAAGACCGTCGAAGAACGCAAAAATCTCGTGTGCGAAAATTGGGCCGATGCATACAAACCCAGTGCTGGGAATGGCAAAAAGGTCGAGCGCTAGGGGTCGAAGAAATAGCCCTGAATGATTCAGTGCGGCCTGAAGCCGCGATCCAGATCGAGGTGTGTTTCGCTATTAGCATAGTTGATTTGAAGCGCTCCTGGTTTTGGAAAGAAACTTACCATTTTGTGAGTGGCATTTTCATCCAGTTCTGGCAATTTCTCCCTGAAACCTCACCGCAATGAATCAACCACACATTTCCCGGCAGAATCAAATCGACGGCTCGCTGGTGTTTGTCACCGACAACAAGCGCAAGATGCTTGTTTCCACAAGCGCCGCCCTCGCGTTGCTGTTTGTATCCGGAGTGCAAGCTCGCACTTGGACCAGCGCCGATGGCAGCAAGACTTTCGAAGGCGAATTGAAGTCCTACGACTCTGCCAACGGCATGGTTGATGTGACCTTGGCCAACGGCAAGGCCATGAAATTCGCTCAGGACAAACTCTGCGAAGGAGACATAACGTTTTTGAAAGAAAAGGGTGCTGCCCCTGTGGCTGAGACAGTGAAAACGGCTACACCTGTCGCTGAGAAGGCGCCTGAGAAGACGCTGAATACGGAATCGAGCAAGGTGGAGACGAATTTAACCAACGTTACGCTTCCCGACCCGGATGGAAAACCTGCGGATATGACCAAGCCCGTTCAGGTTTTCATTATGATGGGACAGTCGAACATGGTGGGTATGGGCGCGTCCGGACCGGAAAGTAAGAAAGGTTCATTGGAATTCTACTGCAAGACGGAGAAGAAATACCCTTATTTGATCGATGATGCTGGCAAGTGGACGGTGCGTAGTGATGCCCGCTGTGCGATGGTCACGTGCGATCAGCAATCAGGTTGGCTTGAGCCCGGATTTGGTGCGAAAGATAACATCGGTCCCGAGCTGGGCTTTGGTCACGTGGTCGGTCACGCGATCGACGCGCCGGTGCTCTTGATCAAGGCGTGCATTGGCAACCGGAGCCTGGGCTGGGATCTCCTGCCGCCCGGTAGCGAGCCTTATGAGTCCGGTGGCAAGACGATTCCCGGTTATCGTGGCACGCCCGGCAATCCCAAGGGCAACGGTGAGAAGGTCGAGGGAGAATGGTATGCCGGTAAACAATACGACGACGACACCGACAATGCCAAAGCCGCCCTCGCCAGCCTCGACACCCATTACCCCGGAGCGAAGAACTACGAGGTCGCCGGCTTTGTTTTCTGGCAGGGTGAGAAGGACGGCGGCAGTCCCGATAACGCGGCAAAGTATGAAGAGAATCTCGTGCGTTTCATCAAGTCCTTGCGCAAGGACTTCAATGCCCCTAACTCAAAGTTCGTGCTGGCCACGCTGGGCGAGGCCAGCAAAGGC
>CAYRLT010000641.1:0-5438 GCA_964425095.1 uncultured Luteolibacter sp. | reverse complement strand
GCCGGCTACGTTGGCGCGCTCGCCGATCATCAGGAAGCGTTTGTCGGAAGTGTGGTTGTAGGCCTCAGTGCCGGATAGGCGGAGTGCGTGGGGAATGGTTTTCATTTTGAATCGAAACGCGGAGGCGCAGAGGTCGCGGAGAGAGGCGGGGAGATTTATTGAGGAAAGTTAATGACGCGGCGTTTGATGCCGTTTTTCAACAAGATCACGTTGAAGTTGATTTAAAGCCCGAGGGACTTTCCAGATAGACGCATGTAAGTATGAAGCTGGGCCTCGTGAATTGGCAACAATTCAGTGACCGTCTTCAATTCGACAACGATTTCCTCCTCAACCAACAGATCAATCTTGTAGGCTTCTTCATCAAGGAGTTCGCCCTTATAAAACACGTGAGTGGCGACTTGGCGGCGGGATGCATATCCGCGAAGGTGAAGCTCTCTTGCTAGCCCCGCTTCATAAACCCTTTCAAGCAATCCGGGGCCGTATTCACGA
This sequence comes from uncultured Luteolibacter sp., assembly GCA_964425095.1. Classification (GTDB taxonomy): domain Bacteria; phylum Verrucomicrobiota; class Verrucomicrobiia; order Verrucomicrobiales; family Akkermansiaceae; genus Luteolibacter. The sequence goes on along the minus strand of CAYRLT010000641.1, from coordinate 4,949 downwards.
TGGACATCCATTGCCGAATCGATGATTGCACCCGACAGTTCGTTTAATTGATCTTTAGTTTTCATGTTATTAGTTAATCTCAGCGATTTACTCTGCTAACTCAGCGTCTCCGCGTTTCGATTCATCGAACCACCGGTATCTCCCGTGGTTTTTTGTTCGCTACGCCTTTGGCGATGGCGGCGATGTGTTCGGGAGTGTTGCCGCAGCAGCCGCCGGCCAGATTGAGCAAGCCGGCATCGGCGAACTCTGCCATGAATTTCTCCATGTGGTGAGGTTCGAGATCAAAGCCCGTTGGAGCCAGCGGGTTGGGCAGGCCGGCGTTCGGGTAGCAGGAAACGTGGGTGGTGGCGCAGGCGGAAAGCTCTTCCAAATGCGGACGCATCAGGTCCGGCCCGAGCGAGCAATTCAGGCCGATCGCCAGCGGATGTGTGTGGGCGAAGGCATTCCAGAACGCCTCCACTTTCTGAGCGGAAATCATCGTTTCACCACCCAGTCCAACGGCGGCGGAGAGGATAATGGGCAGGTGGATTTTTTGTTCGGCATAGACCTCCTGCACGGCGACGGCGGCGGCCTTAGCGTTGAGGGAATCAAAGATGGTCTCGATCATCAGGATGTCGCAACCGCCCTCGATGAGTGCGCGGACTTGGTGTTTGTAGGCTTCCAACACCTGATCGAATTTCACCACGCGGAAGCCGGGATCGTTGGCGTCCGGCGAGTTCGTTAGGGAAACGGTGAGCGGGCCGATCGCGCCCGCGACGTAGCGTTTGCGACCGGTGTCTGAGCCAACGTTGTCCGCCCATTTACGGCAGAGCCGCGAGGACTTGACGTTCATGTCCCAGGCGAGTTCGTTGAGGAAAGGATTCTCGATGATTTTCTGGAAAAACTCCGGATCTTTGCGACCCCCTTTTTCCCGTGGATCGTCCACGAAAAATTCGCTCTGGGCGATGTTGGTGGCGGAAAAGGTGTTGGTTTCACAGATGTCCGAGCCTGCCTCGTAGAAGCGTTTGTGGATGTTGCCGATCACATCCGGGCGGGTGAGGCTGAGGATGTCGCCGTTGTTGAGCAGGTCTTTTTCGTTGTCCGCGAACCGACTGCCGCGGGCGTCCGTCTCGCTCAGACCATAGCTGCGGATGGTAGTACCCATCGCACCATCAAGCACGAGAATGCGCTCGGCGAGGTTTTTTTGGAGTTCTGAAGTGGGGTCGGGAAGCGGCATGGATGAAAGTTTAAGCGGGTTTGCGCGGCGATTCAAGCTTCAAATCGTCATATCTGGATATGATGATGGGAGTTTTTCAGAGCGAGGAGCATGTTCATGACCGACGCCATCACGGAGACCTACCGGTGATGCCGCCTGGACGGGCGGCTTGAGGCGCTCGAAGATTGAACTCGGCCGGTTAAATATCACGGGGTCACTCTTATCAACCTCCCGCCAACACATTCCATCCCCCCCTAACGACCTGTTATTTCAGGCACGGCTTGCCACCCCAAAACGGAGCCCCGAAACGCACCTTATATCCGCACTCAGATTCGAAAGAATTCTTGAAGAATCAAGGATTCGTAACCATCGGCCGCAAGTGAGTTTCTCTGGATGTCACGCCCGGAGGCTATATGAATCAATATTGTTCGACTCATATTCATGAACATCACTCGTATTTCGATGCCAAGATAAGGTAAAAAACTTGTTTGAAAATCTATCCAGTAGAGACAATGCCGAGTATTGCAGATGTGTTAGCTACGCCATCAAAATTTGCGGCTGTAATGTCAAGATTTTGAGTTGTGGGCGGGCGGGATTCTCTAGGAAATGCACGCGCTCCGACAGGCCCATGAGATCTGCTATTTTTTGCGACGCGGTGTGGCCCAGTGGTCGACGGAGCTGTTGACGAGAAACTCCTCGCCGAGGGCTTCGCGGCCGAGCAACATGCGGTGGATCATGCGTTTCCGACAGACGAGGCTGACGACGATCCGCTTTTCCACTTCCGCTAGGCGCAGGGTGGTTTCGATGAAAATCCGGCTGACTCCTTGGCCGGTGCTGCTGCGGACGTGTTTGCGGAGTTTGATCGGTTCTTCCAGCGTGACGAGCCGCTTGTCTTTGCGGTCCAGGCGGACGGTGAAACGCACGCGGTTGCCGGGCAGCTCGTGGATCTCGGCGCAATCGATCGCACTGCTGCGCGCGCCGGTATCCGCCTTGGCGCGCATTTTGAGCGACCACTCGGGGAATTCGACCCACTCCCGCCAGCCGATGATTTGTTTGGCGTCGTGCATCGTGGGAAATTTCCGTTAGGGAGCGAGGATGACCTGGCCGGTTTCGAGGCCGTCGAGGATTTCGGTGTCGTCGCCGGAAACCCGGCCGCGTTTGACGGGGCGGCGTTCGGTTTTACCGGCGGCGAGTTTGATCTCGGCGGTCCAGCCGCGTGAGTCGTGGGTGAGCGCCTTGGTGGGGATGACGATGGCGGCGGGTTTCTGATAGGCGATGAGGCGGACTTTTACCGTGGCTCCGGCGGCGGGTTTGGGATCTGCGGGCCAAGTGGCTGATAGGTGAGCGCGGTAGCCACCGTCCGGCTCGGGAATGCCGGCGAGGTGGGTGACTTTCACGGGAAATTCAATGTCTTCACGGCCGGGAAATGTGGCGGTGCCGGGGAGGTCGGGCGCTAGGAGACGCGCGGTGGATTCCGCTGGAAAGGCGACGATGGCGAGCGGGGCGCTGGCTGGAATGAAGGTAGCGAAGGGCCTGCGGATGAGAGGTCGGCCATTTTTAACGAGATTTTTGACATTCTCGCCCGTGGTCCAGCGGCCGTTTTGAATCGTCCCGTGATAGAACCAGCCATCGGCGGGGGCTTTGAATTCGCACAACTTGCGATCGAGTTCGAGATCGGCGAGGGTTTGTTGTTCGCGTGCCTGGCTGGTTTCGAGAGCTTCGAGTTCCAGTTTCTTGCGCTCGAGGGAGCGGGGGATTGACTCATCTGCGAAACGGAGGGCGTGGGCGGTGTCGCGCTCGCTGTCGGCAAGAGTGAGGGCTTCGCGTGGTAGGGCAACGTTGAGGGTGTATTGGTTGTTGAGCGTTTCCATGCGTAAGGCGAACTCGGCGGAGATCACGCTGTCTTTTTGGCGGGTGAGAATGATTTCCTCGGTCTCCTCGGTCGCATCGGTGAGATCATCGGTTTGATACATCCGGCTGAGTTGCCGGAGTTCCTCCTGTTGGTTCGAGAGTTGTTGTTTGCTGCGCTCCAACCTGTGGTGGGCGGTTTCTTCTTCGGCCTTGCGGCGGGTAACGGTGAAATAGGCATGTTCTTCCTTGGCGACCTGCGCGGCGCGGCGCGCGGTTTCGAGGCGGAGGGGCTCGGTTTCCACCAGCGATTTTAAATCTTGCTCCGCACGAGCCACGGTCAGGCTGCCGATCGCGATGGAGCGACGGGTGTCCTCAAGCTTGCGGTCGATTCCAAGGGTGTCGAAACCCGCCAGCACGCCGCCTTTTGGGATCCTCACACCGTGCGCCGCGAGATTGACGAGCCGGAAATCTTCCCAGGCTTTGGCATCGGCCTCAAGCAACAGCACCTCGCCCTCGGGCATGACTGTGGCATTGAAAGTGGCCTCGATGACGAAGGGCCGTTTCTCGATGGTGATCTCCCCGGCATGCAGGGTGACGGCGGCCATCAAAACGGGAAAGCCAGATGCAAGATAGGGGCGAAACACGAACGGAACTTACGGCTTCAGCCACTGATGGGAAGCGGAAATAAAGTCGTGCGGGCTCACTCGGCGGCGCGGCCTTTGCGGGCCAGCCAGATCGGGAGGAGTCGGGTTTTCTTCGCATCTGGTGATGCGGGCACGGTGAATTCGGCCACTTCGAAACCCGAGCGCTGGAGATTGCGGGTGAGATTGGTCAGGTGGCGCGAGCCGGCGATTGCGAGTAAGCCTCCGGCTTGCAGCGCTTCATAAGCGGCGGAAACCCAGCGGCGGTCATCCACCCATGGCCGATTGCGCGGGCCGGTGGGAGCGGCATCCAGATGGAGAAGAATGGCATGGAGCAACCCCGCATGCCGGATTAGACCGGAGGGCCCGCAATCGCTTTCGAGCACCACCCGGGGATCCGTGAGCAGCGGGCTTTCCGGCAAATGCTGGCGATGCCACTCAGGCAGGGCGGCGAGCGGCTCCGCAACGATGAAGGTGCCGCGCTTTTGCTTCAGCTCCGCCGATGCGGTGGCGAGTGAGTGGCCGAGGCCGAGGCCGATGAAAAAAAGGCTGGGCTGGCGGGCGGGACGGAATGGCGCGCAGGCAAGGCGGGCGAGCTCCTCCTCCGCGGCGCGAGTGGCCGGCCCGCAGATCTGCTGGCCATGGATGAGCAAGGACTTGCGGCCATCGTGTTCCTGAAGGGCCAGCGTGCTGCCGTCGGGGAGTTGGGTTTCTGCGAGGGTAATTCTTGGTTTCATGAGGCTTGGGGCTTGTCTTGCCGGGAACTGGGTTGGTTCTGATCACCCCCAATCAAAAAATCAATTTTTTCATGAAAAAACCCCGGCCATGAGTGGCCGGGGCATTTTTTTGGGTTGATAGTTGAAGACTTGGGGACCGGAGTCCCCGGCTCATCAGAGTGAGCCCTTAAGGACGGAGGATGGCTTGAAGCCGACCGACTTGGAGGCGGCGATCTTCATGGATTCTCCAGTCTTCGGGTTGCGACCTGTGCGGGCGGCGCGCTTTTTCACCTCGAAAGTGCCGAATCCGATGATTTGGACTTTCTGGTCTTTCTTCACGCCATTGGCGATTGAGGAGAGAACGGCTTCGAGGGCCTCGTCTGCGGCGCGTTTGGTTGCGTCTTTTCCGAGGGCGGCTTGGATTGCTTCGATGAGTTCAGCTTTGTTCATGGCGACGACGTTTTTGCGAAGGAGACTGAGGTTTAGCAAGAGAAAATCGCAGGAAAAAGAGAAGGATTTTTTTAAGTTGTAGGCTTGACTTGCGGC